>JAJHQZ010000009.1 GCA_020833055.1 Candidatus Korarchaeum sp.
TAGCTCTAGGGCCCTCTACCCTATATCCTATATCAGCAAGCTTCCTCACGATATCGAGGATCTTCCTGCTAATAGGATCGCTCTCAAGGGCCTCCCTGACGACCAGATATTTGTAGACCTCCTTGGGGACCAGCTCTATCATTGGGCCCTCATGACCGCAATTCAGACATCTATAAGAATATAAGGGGACTGAGAAGACCTCCTTGCAAGACGCACATCTGTAAATGTCAGCCACTCTGATGTAATCTACCCCCGGGGCCTTCAGTTCCTTCCCGCACTTCGGGCATATCCTCCTCCCATCCGGACCCATGAACTCCTCCTCGAGCCCTGAGTAACCGCAGCTCAAGTGCTCTATTACTATGCCCTTAGAGAAGTTCAATGAACCGCAGTAAGGGCATTTAGCCCTCAGAAGGAATACCTCGGATCCGCAATTCGGGCAGCTAGCAACTCTATCGTGCAACTCCTTCCTGAGATACCCTCTCTCGTATAGATACTCTAGGGCCTCCCCCACTCCCTCGCACTCCCCCCTCAGGCAGTAATAGTGACCCTTCAGGGGATCGAAACTCGGCCTTATCTCATCTAAGGCCTCGCTTATTATCAGATCGATGAGCCTCAGGGCCCTCTCGTGCATGGGATCACCCTACCACCTCTCGGCGATCCTTCCCCCTCTCCTCCTTTATCAGGGAATGGAGCTTCGTCAATGCCTCATCTAAGTTCGATGCCTCAATTATCTCTATGTTCAAGCTCTTAGCTAGGGTTTTAGCCTCTTGAGTAGCTCTGGGTATCGCTATTAGCACGCCTCCTCTTGCTGATATATCGAAGAGCTTCCCGAATAGAGCTAGGACTTTCTCCTCCCCCCGCCCTCGCTAGATTCAACGATGTCTATGAATCTTTCCGAATCCCCTCCCTTAACTGAGAGCGAGAACCTCTGAGTCAGGCCTGAGGCACCTATTACTTCACTGGGATGCTTGACTTCCATCCCCCTCCTCTTGAGCCCCTCAGATATAGCTCTCTCGAGCGAGGGCTTGAGCAACCTCTCCTCGATGACCTCGTACCTCAATAGGGGCTTCAGATCTAACTCGCTCTCACTCATGGACTCCCCGCAATCGGAACAGATGAAGATTAGCTTGGGGGAGATAGATACTCTCTTGCAATTCTCACAATATATCACGTTCTGATACTTATTGTAATCTACTCCTATCGCCCTCAACGGCTTACCGCAATTCGGGCACCTCAGGGTCTCCCCCGATGAGAACATGTCCGAGGGGGCGGTGAAATTGCAAGATATGTGATGGATAGCCTCCACCCTCCTTATATTCTGCGAGTCGCAGATCGGGCAGAGAAGCCTCAATATCAGCTTGTGGGAGCCGCAATTCGGGCAAGTGGGTATGGTCCCCACTTTAGTCCCTTTCAATATTCCCTTCCTCTCAAGTTCTATCAGAATATCATTTAAATTCGGGAAATCTTCACGAGAAATACCTAAAGATTCATAATAACTTACCCCATAATCGTAATCGAGTCTGGGCTCTATCTCCTTCACTCCCTTCTTTAGGAGCAGGTCTATCAGCATATCCGCGAACTTCGATACCATCCAGATTATGCTACCTCAATTTCAAATAAAGGTTGCGAGTGAAAGGAGTGTCTTTCCACCTCCGAGAGCTTCATAGGTTATCTCGAAGAGATCTAAATTGATATAGCTATTATTATCCCAGTCGTTATTAATATTGTACCAATAACTTCATTTCTATTCAATTTATTTCCACTAAGGGCAGAGGCTATCTGGGAGACTGGAGGGGCGAGTGCTGTCGTCAGTGAAGCTAGAGCCACACCTAGCTCCCTGACAGCGTAGAAGTAGAGCGGTAGGGATATGCCCACCCCTATCATCCCCCCTAGAGCTGCTTTCCCCTGACCCCTCACCCTAGGGCTCGGGAGGGAGAGCATGAGGTAGAGAGAAGCCACTATTATCGAGTTCCAAGTGGCTAATGTCACCTCGCTGACATAATTCAGGGCTTTTTTAGCTGCTATAGGGCTGAGGGTCCACCCTATGGATGCTATTAGGCTCAAGGCTATCCCTCTCATCTTCCACTCCCCTGAGCCCCTCGAGATGAGCCATATCCCGAGGAAAGCGAGAGCAGCCCCTAAAAGAACGAAGGCTGAGAACGGCTCCCCTATCATTATGCTGGGGAGTATGGCCGTCCATATTAGGTAAGTGAATCCTATTGGCGTCGCTCTGCTCGGCCCTATAATGGCTATAGACTTCAGGAATGAGTAATCAGCTATTCCAGTGCCGAGAGCTGCGTTCAGGATTATGTAAATAATCGCTACTCGCGAGGGAAGCTCGAAGTTACTTAGATAAAGGAGGAGGAGTACTGATAGAGCTCCCAAGGACTTCCAGAAATTTGCTCTAGCAGACCCGCCCTCTCTAGATGCTTGAGCGTACAAGCTGGGGGTTATGCCCCAGACGCACCCCGCGAATATAGCCGCAGCTAACGCTAGCAAGACATCCCCGGGCGTAATGGTAATATTAAATAAATGGTGAATGAGCTATGCGTACTTCCAGGATACCCGGGTTCTACAATCTCCCGATGGATGAGAGGCTGGAGATAGTTAAGGAATTCGCTGGCCTGACCGATGAAGAAGTTGAGGTACTGAGAGAGGGTAAGCTCCCCAGGGAAGTCGCTGATCACATGATAGAGAATGTCATAGGCCTCTACTCCCTCCCCTTCGCTATAGCTACTAACTTCCTGATAAACGGGAAGGATTACTTGATCCCCATGGTAATAGAGGAGCCCAGTGTAGTAGCTGCCGCTAGTAATGCAGCTAAGATGGCGAGGGATTCCGGGGGCTTCGAAGCGGAGGCCACTGATTCAATAATGATATCTCAGATACAGGTAGTCAAGGTCCCAGATCTCGAGGAGGCGATCAGGAGGATAATGGCCGAGAAGGACAAGCTGATAGCAGCTGCTAATGAGATGGATCCCCTACTGACTAGACTCGGAGGAGGGGCTAGGGATCTCGAAGTTAGAGTCGTGGGCACTGAAGCCGGGCCTATGCTCATAGTCCACCTATTAGTGGATACTTTAGATGCGATGGGGGCTAATACTGTCAATACAATGGCTGAGGGCCTAGCCCCAACCATAGAGAGGTTAACGGGGGGGAAGGTCTATTTGAGGATAATATCGAATTTAGCTGATAGAAGGTTGGCTAGAGCTAAAGCCAAGTTCTCGAAGGCGGCGATAGGAGGGGAGGAAGTCGTCGAGGGGATAATGTGGGCCTACAGGTTCGCTAAATACGATCCTTACAGGGCTGCTACACACAATAAGGGGATAATGAACGGTATAATAGCTGTAGCACTGGCGACAGGCCAGGACACTAGGGCTTTGGAGGCTGGGGCTCACAGTTATGCAGCTAGGAGCGGGAAGTACACTACCCTCACTAACTACTGGGTGGATGATAACGGGGACCTCTGGGGTAGCATAGAGCTCCCATTAGCAGTGGGAACTGTTGGAGGTGTCGTTAGAGTCCATCCTATAGCTAAGATAGCCCTGAAAATATTAGGAGTTGAGAGAGCAAGGGAATTAGCTATGGTAATGGCTTCAGTTGGCTTAGCTCAGAACTTCGCAGCTCTGAGGGCTCTGGCTACGGAGGGCATACAAGCTGGTCACATGAAGCTCCACGCTAGGAATATAGCTATGTCAGTAGGCGCTTCCCCGAGCGAGGTCGATGAGGTCGTTGAGAGGATGATAAGGGAGAGGAAGATAAACTTCGAGAGGGCTAAGCAGATACTGGAGGAGATGAGGAGTGGGAAGAAAGCTTGAGATATTCCTAGTGGAGATGCCACTCTTAGCTCCTTTCGAGATAAGCTCTGGGGTGAGCGAGAGGAGGCAGTGCGTGATAGTGAGGCTGGAGGAAGACGGCTTAGTCGGCTGGGGGGAGGCTCCAGCTGATTCCCAGCCTTTCTACTCATATGAGACATCGGAGACAGCCTTCTACATAATAAAGGAATTCCTTTCGAAGCCCTTAATGGAAGCTAAGGATCCAAATGAATTCCTGAATAAAGTTAGGAATGTCAGGGGGCATCAGATGGCGAAAGCTGGTGCTGAAATGGCCCTCTGGGATCTGGAAGCCAAGAAGGCTTCAATTCCATTGTGGAAGCTGCTGGGTGGTGTTAGGGAGGAGATAGAGAGCGGTGTCAGCGTGGGGATACAGAGGAGCGTGGATGAGCTCCTTAGGATAGTTTCCTCCTACTTGGATGAGGGATACAGGAGGATAAAGCTTAAGATAAAGCCCGGATGGGATAAGGATATAGTTGGGGCCGTTAGGAGGGAATATCCGGATATAAAGCTCCAGGTTGATGCTAACGCAGCTTACAGGCTCCAGGACTGGCCCTCCCTAAAGGAACTGGATAAATATGAGCTCCTGATGATAGAGCAGCCCCTGGATTACGATGATCTAGTCGATCACTCCATCCTCGCTAAGATGCTCAAGACGCCCATATGCTTGGATGAATCCATAAAGAAGCCTGAGGATTCCTACAAAGCTTACAGGCTTGGCAGTTGCTCAATAATAAACTTGAAGCCAGCTAGAGTCGGGGGCCTCCTCAACTCCAAGATTATACATGATTTCTGCGAGAGCGTCGGCATGCCAATCTGGATAGGGGGAATGCTCGAGACTGGGATAGGCAGGGGCCATTTGGTGGCTGCAGCCACCCTCCCGAACGTGAAGTTCCCTAATGACATATCAGCCAGCAGCAGATATTACGAGGAGGATATAGTCGATCCCCCCTGGGAGCTGACATCCAGAGGTACTATAAGAGCTCCTGGAGCCCCAGGAATAGGAGTTGAAGTTCTCGAAGAGAAATTGAGGAAGTTTTCCCTCAGATCCTGGTCTAGCTCTTGATGAAATCTAGGATACCGGAGGAGATCATATCCGCTGCCGTCGCAGCCACTATTATGGCCATGAACCTACCGAGCCCCCTCAGACCGTTGACCCCCAGGACTTTCCTGAGCTTCCCCGAGTTCCTGAGTATCAAGTAACTAGCTACCGTAACTAAAGCCGAGGCTAGGGTCAGGATGAGGGAGGAGCATAAGTAACCGTAAGTCCCGGAGTACTTGTTGGATAGGAGGAGTATTGTCGTCATGGTCCCGGGACCTACTAGCAGGGGAGTGGATAGAGGAACTATAGCGAGCTCCTCTTCCTCGACGCTCTTAGTCCTCGGCATCCCCTGGAGCATATCGACCGCTAGCACCATGAGTATAGCGCCTCCCCCTATCTTGAGCCCCCTGACGCTTATCCCCATGAGCTTGAGGATTAGCTCCCCGGCTAAGGAGAATATGGACATCATGATGAAGATAGCTACCGAGACGACCCCCACTATCCTCCTCACCTCGCCCTCATCCCTGCCCTCGGTCAGGGAGAGGAAGATAGGTATCACGCTTATGGGGTTCAGTATAGCGAATATCTGGATCGCTGAGATACCGACCTCCTCTATGCACATAGCTCACCTTACCGGTCCCCGATATATTGTTAATCGAGGGTAATCCTCATGAAGTCTCATACATTCAACATTCATCGAGAATTTTTCTGATATACAGCTTGGGTACTTAAATATGGGATTCAATGGAGAATCTTTATATAAAACGCACCCTCAATTCAGCTCGATGAGAGTCCTCTTAATATTATTTCTCCCATCTTGATCGCAATTTCTTCAATAATGCCCTTCCAGATACCTGAATGGACCCCGCTAGCCATCTGTTTAATCTTAGCTCCTCTCTCCTTCATTTAAATGTTGAGAGCTGCTCATGAATTCAGGGAAAATGAATGAGGGAAGCAATTCCAGTAAGAGATCGAAAGTTATAGCTGGCTTGAAGGTCCTCGCACTATTCATCTTATCCTGGCTATCCTTATCCTGGCTATCCTCCGGTTATTTGCTAGGGTTCGTCAGCAGCTCCCAAAAAGTTAACTATTATTGCTCTTGGTGCACACTCACAATATTTATAAGTAGAAGATCCTTAATTCTTCTGTGCCCGGTATGTGGTGGTAAGTAGCACCGAATGGGCGCATGCGCAGGATGAGGGGAACCCCGTTGCCCCTGAAAGCCATCGAGGATAGCAACAGAGCTATCCGAGATGGAACGGGTAGTAAATGTTAACTACTCGACAACGGAATTGGTCGGGAGGGACGTGAGGGTATCGATAGAGTATGTCCTGAGCCCCTCCTGAAGTTTTTAATTAAGATCACCCCAATGTATGCTCCATCAGGATCTTAACTCCTATAGCTATTAATATTAGCCCCCCTACTTTCTCAGATTTATCCCCCATCCCCCTCAGCCTCGAGCCCAAGCAGTAGCCAGCTATCGTGAGCAAGAAGGATGAGCCTCCGGCTACCAAGGAAGGCGTTATTATCTCTAGGCCCAAGAGGGAGAGGGCTATCCCGACTGATAGGGCATCTATGCTAGTAGCTATCGATAGGATGAGTAGCATGGCAGATTTCACCTCATTTCCCCTCATCATATTTACCCCAGCGAAAAGGAGGAGCAGGAAGGCTATCCAGTGATCGAAAGCCCGTATGTAAGATTCCAAGAGGAGCCCGAAGGAGTAACCGGAGAGGAGCATGAAGGATTGGAAGAAACCGAAGGATGTCGCGTAAGTGAGCGCATCCTTTCTCACATAATTGGGGCAAGCGGAGTTTGAGATAGATACTGAGAAACAGTCCAAGGCCAAGCTGATGGATGTGAGTAGGGTATCCATATTCCTCTGAGCATCGGGACATTAAAAAGTTAAATTGTTTGCCCGGGATTCCCCGAGAGCTAGGGCACAATCATGGCATCTAGAGGCATTAAAAAGTTAAAAATTTAAAATTCGGTGCCCATTTTTGATACTTATACTTCTCTCAACTCATCAAATCCTGGGCTTCTCAGGGCGAGCTACTCCCCATTCGGAGGATGAACCAAAAATTTAATTTAGTGTAACTCTGAACTCGGGGGCGAGACCATGGAGATGTTCAGGACCCAGGATTGGAAGACCGAGAAGCACGTCCCTGTCATAGAGATAGTCGAGAGGAAGGAGGATCAAGTTACAGTGAGAGTGACTGTCGGGAAGGAGATACCCCATCCGAATACCACTGAACACCACATAAGGTGGATCTCCCTCTACTTCTGGCCCGAGGGTGAGAACTACCCGTTTGAGATAGGGAAGGCAGATTTCAACGCTCACGGGGAGTCGACCCAGGGACCAAACACGAGCACAGTTTACACCGAGCCGGTAGCTCACTTCACTTTCAAGACTAAGAAGAAGGGGAAGCTCATAGCCTTCAGTTTTTGCAATATACACGGCCTCTGGAGGAACGAGGAACCCCTCCCATAAGATTATATTTTTTACTTATGAGGCCGGTGTGTGGAGACCGTAAACTCTCTTAACGCCACATTATACGTGCTGCTCTCACTCCTCTTAGGCTACTCCCTCATATACACAAATCTCCTGAGGAGAGGAGAGGAGAGCGTCATCTTCAAGTACGTTATGTATGTGGGAATGCCTGCCTTAGCTTTCACGAGCCTCTCGAAGGTGCAGTTAGATATGGGCTTCCTGAGGGCATCCCTCTCCTATGCACTATCCATGGCGCTGATTTCCCTCTCGATATTCCTCCTCTCTAAGGTCCTGGGATGGGGGAGGGAGAGAGCTTACCTCCTCATACTGATAGCTAACTTCGGAAACACTGGCTTCTTCGGTATACCTTTCGTAAGCTTGGCTTTTGGGCAGGGGAGACCGCTCCAGCTCTCAATATTCCTATGGGTCCTCACCTTCCTCTTCGCTACTTTCGTAGGGATACCGATGCTCGAGAGCCTCAGGGGAGGTAGCTACGCGATTAGAGCCCTGAGGAATCCCCTCCCCATCTCAGTGATCCTCGGGCTATCTGCATCGATCCTAAAATTGAGCCTCCCCCAGCCCATCTCACTCTTCCTAGATTCATTAGCTTCTACAGCATCTCCCTTAGCTCTGATATCTATAGGAGCATCAATTCCGGGCTTAAGTTCCATAAGAAAATCTAAGATATCTCTTTTCCTCTTGAAGACTTTCATATCTCCGGCCCTCTCGATGATAATAGGCCTCATCCTCCATCTTGAGATCGTAGAGCTCAGCGTCCTCGTTATCATGAGCGCCATGCCAGTAGCTATTTTCCTAGGTGTATTCAGCAATGAGTACGAGTTCTATAAGGAGGAGGTAGTAGCTCAGATAGCCCTTACCTCGATCTCAGCCCCGATATACCTCAACTTATGGCTCTACTTACTCTCAGCCCTTTAACCTGGGGATGCAAACGCTGGCCTCGGGGAGGACAGCTACCTCCCCGCTCACATTGGATAGGGCCTCATTCAAAGCCTCTTGCAAGCTCCTGAAGGGCCTTATCCCTATCCTCCTAAGAACTTCCTCATCGAGATCAGTGACAGCGTAAACATCGAACCTCTCCAGGACATCCAAGAACTTAGCTGCCTTATGATAACCCAATTTGTAGTCCCATATCCTCCTCTTCACCTCCTCCCTAGTCCCGCTAGTGAGGAGATCGTAGAAGTTCCTGGGGCCTATGCCGTCCCAACAGGGGGCCACTAATATTATTATCCCCCCGCCCTTAGTCACTAACTTAGCTGCTTCTAGGGCTTTCTGCGATTGATAGAGGTCTATGCCCATCTGCCCTGGGGCTACAGCCACTACTATCTCAGCCTCCCTGGGGAGGTAGATTGAGTAGTAACGTTCCACTTCCCTAACTATTGAGTAGAAGGATTCGAAGGGATCGCCAGCTCTCGCAGCCCATACTTCGCTGCCCCCGCTTATCGCAGTATTTACAGAGAATATGGGGACTCTCTCAGCTATAGCCTTAGCTATCTCCTCCAGATCCTCGTGCACCGGATTGCCATCTAGCTTTCCGAGGGCTGCTTCCGGGAGTAAAGCCATTCTATGGTTCTTCTCTATGGTCTCGTACATGCAGAGGCCTGGGGCGAACATCTTCCTCCCCCCGCTGTAACCTGCGAAGTAGTGAGGCTCTACAGAGCTTATGGTGATCAGTAGATCGCTCTCAAACACTTCCTTATTCACTAGGATCGGAGTCCCCCTGCTAGTCTCTCCCAAGTCAAGGAATTCGCTCCTCTTAGCATCATGAGCTATAGTCCTTCCTCTCAAGCTATCGTAATGGTGCCCAAGTATTATATCCCGGTACTCCTCCTCAGTAGGCGCCCTGTGGGAGCCAGTCGCCACTATCACCCTGACTTCCCCTCTAACCCTCCTCAATACGCGATCCAAGATCATTGGAGTCGGTATGAGCCTAGTAGCATCGTTCACTGCAATTAGCACTCTTCTAGCATCGTAATCCTCCAGCTTCCTCCCTATCGGATTCCTCAGGGCTTCCTCCACGACATCCCCAGTTACTTCAGGCTCATTTATTTCGAAGACCCCCATGAGCCTGGATTCAGGGATATCAGCCCAAATAAGCTCCTTTCCGTAAGGGACGCTTATCCTCAGGGTCTCACCTGTCTCATGGAAAGGATAAATTGAAAAGCTTTTCTCCCTCCTTATGAGATTCATCTTGCTCCATCGGGATGGGGAGGTAGAGCAGTTAGATCTCCAGATAAGGAAAGTGATACTCGGGGGATGGACCGGGAGGAACAGGGAAGAGGTCCTCTCCCACATAGAGGAGTTGAGGAAACTCGGTATCCCTGAGCCGGATAGAGTACCCTCTTTCTTCCCCGTGCCCTCCAACCTCCTCTGTTCCTCGAGCTCGATACAAGTAGTGGGCGGTAGGACAAACGGTGAGGTAGAGTACGTCCTCTTCATCGAGGGAAAAAAGCCAGCTTACGTGACTGTGGGGAGCGATCACACTGATAGGGAAGTTGAGAGGATCAGCGTTCACTTATCGAAACTCCTCTATCCTAAGGTAGTTGCCCCGGTCTTATGGAGCTATGAGGATGTGAGGGACCATTGGGACGAGCTGAAGCTATCGATGGAAGTGGATGGCTCTATAGCTCAGGAATCGAAAGTATCTTCGATAATACATCCTGAGAAGCTCCTAGAGGTTTGCGATGATTGTGTCATCTTCTCAGGATCTATAAAGTGGAAGGATGGCACCCTGAGGTTCGGTGAGAGGTACAGGATATCTATAGAGGACCCGGTGCTCGGGAGGTCTATATCATTCTCATATGAGGCCATCAGAATACACTAAAAATTTTCAAGAATTAATTTTAAATCATTCAGATGGCTGAAGCCTCATGAGCTCCGAGCATGTCTGCGAGGGCATAGATAGGCTGATCACTGTAGATGTGAGCGGTAGAGGTGTAATATACAAACTGTACGAAGCAGCCAGATCTCAATCCGGGAAGCCCCTCACACTGAGCGCGGCTGAATCCATAAGGGAGAGGTTGAAGGAGGGCGATACGGTGATAATAACGACGGGCTTCAGGGTGCTCCCCGGTATGATACAGGAGACTGATGGGCCCTTGGGCGCCGCTTCGATAGCTAAAGCTCTAGCTCATCTAAAAGCCAAGCCGGTGATAGTGATAGAGAGGGAATCTTTCGGGATAATGAGGGCAGCCCTCACTTCCCTAGGATTGAGGGAAGCTCGAAATATTGAGGAGCTTGGAGGATATTCTTACATCCTTATGAGCTTCCCATATGAGATTTCAGAAGCTGAGGAGGAAGCTGAGAGGATAGTCTCTGAATACAATCCTTCTATCTTCCTCTCGATAGAGAAAGCCGGTATGGCTGGGAACGGGAGGTACCACACGATGAGGGGTTACGATATAACTGACTTCCACATAAAGGTAGAGGCTCTACTCGAGAGGGCCAAGAAGAACGGGGCTCTCACTGTGGCGATAGGGGATGGGGGTAATGAGGTTGGGATGGGTAACATAAGGGAAGTTGTCGAGAGGAACGTCCCGAACGGGGAGAGGATAGCCGCTATATCGACTGTGGATCGATTGATATGCGCTGCAGTCAGCAATTGGGGAGGATACGGTCTCTCAGCTGCTCTCTCGATGATGGAAGGGGTGAAAGAAGCACTTCACACACCGGAGCAAGAGGAAATGATGCTCAAGAGTATCCTGGAGGCTGGAGCTGTCGATGGAGTCACAGGGAAGAGGGAGGAATCCGTGGACAATATACCGATGAAAGTGCACTCCTCGATCATCAGGATACTGGAGGGCTTGATCAAGAAGTGATTATATTCGCAGATCTAAGCTCCTAGAAAGTGATATTCATCGAGGAAGTCGGAGCCCCTCAATTCAACCGACTCATTTACGATTTTTAACTTTGCATTAGGTGAATGAGTTACCCTGGCCTCGGAGTAGGCTGTGTGCTGCCCAAGGCTGTGAGGGAGGCTTTAGGAATAGAGGAGAAATTTATAGTTGAGATACTTTGTATCACCTCGAGATACAATGATTAATGCTTAAAGCTAAAATTCATTTAAGTTTCACGTGATCAAAAAAGTCAGGGGAGATCAGTCCAGATATATCCTCATATCCTCGAGTACAGCAGATGGTATTGGGAGGTCCTTCATCGTGAAGAGGCCTGGAGGGGCATTAATGACCTTGGGTATCATGTTTATTACGACCGCGACAGTACCTATGTCACCGTGAACTCCCCCTATCTTCTTCTCCTCTATCCTGGGAGTTCCCTCTATTATTATCGTATCGTGCTCCTCCTCGACTAAAGCGTGGGATATGAACTCGAGCACTATGACGGGCTTCCCATCCTTTATCCCGTGAGCCACGCTCTTCAGACCTGCTACTTGACCTGGCTTTACTGTGACGTAAGCTTGAACCTCCCTATCCGCTATAACTGGCTCCGGCGGGAACTCCTTTATCTCATCGAGCTTCCAGCCCAATGCTGCAGCTATCATAGCTATCGATTCCGTCAACCCGACGTGACCCGTTATCTTCTTCTCCTCTATCATCTTCTTGAACTCCTCAGGCGATAATCCTGTCCCTATCTTCTTCTGATAGGGTATCCTCCTCTTCTTGGAGTCCATCATCCTTATCACTCTTATGCTATCCACTTTAGTGCAGGCCCCAGTTAGCATTATCGGGAGGGCGTCCATCAGATAGCCCGGATTTATCCCAGTCCCCAGCACCGTCACACCGTAATCTTTAGCTAACTTATCTATCTTCGCTGAGAGCTCCGGGTAGCGATAGTAGGGATATGAGAGCTCCTCGCACGTTGATATGACGTTAACGCAGTGCTTCACGCAAGACTCTATCTGAGGGTAGACATCTGGCAAGTAAGATTTCGTGGCTATCACAGCTATATCTGCCTTCACTTCATCCAGTAGCTTATCTAAGTCATCCCTCACAGTGACTCCCAGCTTCCTCCCAAGTTCCAGCACTTCTCCGAGATCCTTCCCAACTAATTCAGGGGCAATATCCACAGCCCCAACTATACTCACACCCTTCTTCTCGAGCAGGCCCTTCGCTATTGCCTTACCTATCGGGCCCAGGCCCACGCAGACTACCCTCAGCTCCTCCATAATAGCACCCCCGCGTGAGGCTGAGGAAAATAAAAAAAGTTTTCGTAAATAAAATTAACAAAAAATTATATCAGGAGGAGCTTCCCGTAACCCGAAATCGGCTCCTTATACCCCAGCCTCCTGAGCATAGCCCATAGAGTAGCTGTGTTGCTCGAGAAAACTGGCTTTCCAATCTTCCTCTCCAAATGATCTATAGCTTTTATCGTGGGTAAGTTAGTGCAGCTTATGAATATTCCATCAGCCCCCTCATGCCTCAGCCCCTCTACTAAAGATATCAGAGTTTCCTTACTGACTCTCCCTATCTCAAGGTTATTCTTGAGTCTCAACGCCCTCAAATCGACTACTTCGAACCCGTTCTTCTCCAGGAATTCCTCCTCCTTCTCATTTATCTCATCTATGTATGGAGTGGCCACAGCTACTCTCCTTATCTCTAGTGCCCTGAGGGCCCTCAGGACAGCTCCCGAAGTGGCTACAGCTGGGACACCTGAAACGGACTCCAGTCTCCTCTCCAGGATCTCATCGTGCCCAACTCCCCTTATCAAGCTCCCGCTCGTGCAACCATAACCTATTATGTCCACTCCAGCGTCCTTGAGCTTCAGAGCTTCATACTCAGCCTCCCTCTCCATCTCCTCGAGCCCTCTCACTGTCACCTCCTTGAGCCTCATCCTAGCTGTGTGTAGCGAGAATCCCTCGGGGAGCATCTCCCTGAATTCTATCTCCATCGTGGTATTGGAGGAGGGGACTATCAGACCTATCCTCATGGAAATCACCTCTCACATACCTAAGTAAGCCTTCTTGACATCAGGATCTGCCATGAGTTCTTTACTGCTCCCTACTTTCACTATCCTCCCGGTCTCGAGGACATAACCTTTATCGCTGTGGAGTAGAGCCTGCCTGACGTTCTGCTCGACCAGGAGTATAGTGTAACCACTCTCCCTCAGGTCCTTTATCAGCTTGAATAAGTCAGCCACTACCTTGGGAGCTAAGCCTAAGCTCATCTCATCAATCATCAATATCTTAGGCCTCAGCATGAGGCCCCTGGCTATAGCTAGCATCTGCTGCTCCCCTCCGCTCAGGGTCCTAGCTAGCTGCTCCCTCCTCTCCTTCAGCCTGGGGAAAAGATTGAAGACGAACTCCAGGGAGTCATTGAAATGCTTCCTAGCTTCTTTAGTGTAGGCGGCTGCCTTCAAATTCTCTATAACTTTCATATCTGGGAAGAGCCTCCTCCCCTCCGGGATGTGAGCTATCCCGAGCTCCACCCTCTTATGGGGCTCCAGCCCAGTTATATCCTCCCCCGAGAAATATACCTTACCTCTCTTTATCGGTAGCACTCCTGAGATAGCTCTAAGTGTGGTGGTCTTCCCAGCCCCGTTACTCCCAACTAAACAAGTTATCTCACCCTTCTCAACTGCTAGAGAAACCCCCCAGAGGACCTGGGTCTCACCATAAGCGACCTCAAGGTCTCTAACCTCTAACAAAACCATCTTATCACCCCCTACTCTATACCGCCTAGATATGCCTCTATGACCTTAGGATCATTCGATACCTCCTCCTTCGGCCCATCGGCTATCTTCTCCCCGTAGTGAAGCACGACGAGCCTATCAACGAGCCCCATTATGAACTTCATAACGTGCTCTATGACTACCATAGTTATCCCCTCGGAATTGAGTTTCTTGAGCAATGAGATCATCCCCTCTATCTCAACTGGGTTTAGGCCTGCCGCTACTTCATCTAAGAGGAGGAGCTTCGGTTCGAGCACTAATGCCCTCGCAAGCTCCAGTCTCTTCTTCTCCACTACATTGAGGGATCCCGCAAGCAGATCTGACTTATCAGATAACCCTACAATATCTAACGCAGTTTTTGACTTCTCTAAAGCTTCCTCTAATCTCTTGTGCTTCATGAAAGCTCCAGTGAGCACGTTCTCGAGGACAGTCATGTTAGATAGAGGCTTGACTATCTGGAATGTCCTGGCTATGCCAAGAGGCGTTATCTTATATGGGGGCAGCCCCGTGATGTCCTTTCCCATGTAGATGACCTTTCCCTCCTCGGGCTTCAAGTATCCAGTGATCACGTTGAGCAGAGTGGTCTTCCCAGCCCCGTTAGGGCCTATTAATCCCAATATCTCCCCCTCATTCACTTCCATCGTCACGTTCCTCAAAGCGACTAGGCCACCGAACCTCTTAGTCACGTTATCCACTCTAAGCACTCTCATCCCCTCCTGATATAACCCTTGGACTCCAACCAGCCCACGATACCCCTAGGGACTCTCAACGATATGAAGAACAATATTATCCCGGCCACGAGGAAGTGGAGCCCGTAGTACCTCGGGAAAGCCGTGACTATATTCGATCTCACGTACTCGAATATCGGGACGAATACGAAGGAACCGATGACAGGGCCCCAGAAAGTGTACATACCACCTAGGAGGGATGCTATGACAGGGTATATCGAGATCAAAAGGATATCGAAGACGCAGTATGGATCAACGAACCTGAACCTAACTGTGTATATCCCTCCAGCTACCCCCATGAAGAAAGAGCTAACTAACATCGCTAGGACTTTGTATTTGAATGGGTTTATCCCGAGGGACATCGCTGTCTCCTCATCCTCCCTTATCGCCTGCAAGTAGTATCCTATATCCCTCTTCACGAGGTATCTCATCAAGAGGAGCTCCACGGCTAGATAAGCTAAGGCCAAGTAGATGTAATAATAAGCTCCAGCGTACCTTAGGTAGTAGAACTCCTTCTCCCGCGGGACTATAGGTACCTGGAGCCCCGCGGCCCTTCCAGGTGCGAATTCCTGGAAGAGGAGCAGGAAGATCGTCACCGTAGCTAGAGTTGAGAGGGAGAACCAGTGGCTCTTCAGCCTGAATAGGAAGCTCAGACCGAGGCCCGTGAGGGCAGCTAATAATCCGCCTATAGGTATCCCTATCCAAGGGGTGACTTCGTAATATAGGAGGAGGACCATCGTGGTGTAAGCTCCCACACCGAAGAATACGGCATGACCGAAGCTCACTTGACCAGCGTATCCACCCAAGAAGTTCCAGGCCATCGACATTATCGAGTAGAGGACGCAGAGGAAGAGAGCGGCTGCAGCGAACCCCAGATCCAGTACCATGAATAAGATAGGGAGTATTAGGAGCAGAGCTATTATTATAGACGCCAATATCAACTCTCTCAACCTCAAGCGCTCACCTCCCGAACATCCCCTTGGGCCTGAAGAGGAGTATCAGGATGAATACTACGAAAGCAGCTAGTGTCTTGAGGGAGGGGGATATGAATAGGGCGCTTATCGTCTCTACGAGCCCTATTATGATCCCGCCTAAGTAAGCCCCGAAGATGCTCCCGAAACCCCCGAGGACGACCGATATGAAAGCTATCATACAGAAGAATGCACCCATCTCAGGGTATATTGGATAGAATAGAGATAGGAGGACCCCTCCTATAGCGGAGATGCCGACTCCCAATCCGAATGCTAGTCTGTACATGTACTTAATGTCTATCCCATGCAGCTGTGCTGCTAGCATGTCTTGAGCAGTAGCTTTGAGCGCTGCCCCCAGGAACGTCCTGCTCATGAATAAGTACAGTAGAAAAGCTACTATAAGCGAGACCGCTAGTGATATTAGCTGGGGAACAGAGACTGAGATGGATCCGAACCTTATGAATAGATCCCTGTAAGGCACTTCGACTACTCTAGTGTAGGGTCCCATGAAGACCTCGAGCCCGTACCTTATTATCAGGAGGATCGCGAAAGTCGTAGTTATCTGGCTGAGCACCGGCGCCTTCAGTATGGGCTCTATCGCCACCCTCTGGGTTAGCACTCCTATCGAGAAGACGATACCGAATATTAAGATCAGGGAGATGAGCGGATCTATACCGAGGGACTCAAGGAGTAAGAAGCCTATGAATGCCCCAAGGGCCATGAAATCAGCTTGAGCGAAATTTATTACGTTCATAACCCCCCATATTATAGCCAACCCGAGGGAGACTAGGGCGTAAATGCTCCCTATGACTAGGCCGGAGACAAAGGCCCCGATAATAGAGCCTAACTCAATTACCATAGCTCACACCTCAGAAAAAATATTTAGGGGGAGTTTTACCTCTTCTCCCAAGATGGGAATGGGAATATTATAGGCTTCGTAGCCACCTCGATCGGGTAAACTGTATGGTATTTTCCATCATCAGGGCTCATCTGAACTATTATCCCCCTAGCGAGTACGTTCTGTCCCTTCTCATCGAATTTTATCCCGGCCCATGGCATTATTATCTTATCTGGGGATACCTCCATCTTAGCTAATGCATCCCTTATAGCCTTCCTGAAGGCCTCTAAATCAGTCGGGCTCGCCACCTTCGCTGCCTCTTCGATAGCCCAGTATAGGACCCAAGTCCCCGTGTAATCCCTAGCTGAGTTCCCGTTCAAGCTGACCCCGTACTTTGCACTATACTCATCGTTCACTTTCTTCAGCTCGGGTATCTTCTCCAGCAGGTCCCAGTTGAATACCTCCCTGCTGAAGAAGTAATAACCGTCCTTCCCTATCTGCTTGACATAAGCAGGATCTATGAAGCCAGCGTCCTGCGCGAGAGCGACCTTAGGAGCGAAGTTCTTGGCTTTCATAGTCCTAACTAAGAGGATCCCGTCATTAGTATATGCAGCTATTAGCAGGACGTCGGGATTCGCTGCCTTGAGCTTCTCAACTTCGCTATCCAGCGAGGTCACGGTCGCAGCGTGATAGCTGACCTCAGCCACTATCTTATATCCCGCTGCTGAGAACAGCTCCTTCCATACTTTAGCTGTGGACGCTCCCCATTCAGTATCCTCATTTATTATAGCAACTGTCTTGAGTCCCCCGTAAGTCTTGTTCAAGTAGTTTATGAACTCGACATGCTGGGTAGCGAAGAGCCTATCGTGAGCAGTCGTCCTGAAGAACCACTTATACCCTCTCTCGGTCAAGGCAGGGGAGGTTGAATCGGGGTTCAGGAAGGGAACATTGTAGGATTCTGCGACCTCGCTAGCTGTCTTAGTTACAGCGCTCTGATAAGCTCCCATCAATGCGACGACTTTCTCCTCCTTTATGAGCCTCTCAGCTTCTGCTGCTCCTGTAGCAGGATCTCCGGCGCTATCTCCCCATACTACCACGAGCTTAGCCCCTCCTAAGTTCTTTATCCCGCCAGCAGCATTTATCTTCTCAACAGCGAACTCAACTCCCCTCTTTAGATCTGCTCCCGTCTCAGCGAGCCTTCCAGAGAGAGGTAATATGACTCCTATCTTGACTTCTTTCACAACTGGCGTCGTAGCAGTAGGTGTTGTGACAGTGGGCGTTGTGACTGTAGGTGTCGTAGCTGTCGGCGTGGCTACCGGTGTCGTAGGGGCGGGTGCGGGAGGCAGTGTGAGGAAGTAAGCAGCCGCTATGGCCAATATCACCACGACTATGATAATTCCATAAAGGGCTCCTCTACTCAGGGCCATATGGATGCCCCCTCCTTATGATATCACTTACTTATAAAGTTTTCCGAAGCACGCTCTAATCTTAAAGAAAAATTTTTACTTAAGCTCACGAAGATAATACGGTAATGTAAAAAATCTTTTAAAGAAAAATGTCCCTCGGCGAGTTGATACAGTAATATCTTGAACGGAAGTCATTCTTCAGCTACTATCGAGAACTCCCAATCCCTCGTTAAGAATGTGACCTGAGCTATAGCAGCTATGAGGAGTGAGAGGAGGCCCGTATACCTTGAGATGAGCCCAACGTTAACGTCCATCGAGTTCACAAGAAATTCATATCTCACGGGATCACTCAAGTAGTAATTCCTCTGGGTTATATAGATGACCCTCGTCACCAAAGTCCCATTGGCTTGAGTTAAGATACCGTCCTTCCCATAACTGCCCCTGAAGTACTCTATCTTATTATCGACGGATACTCTGACAGTCCTCCCACCCACGGAGATCTCATGCTCAGTCCTTACCTCCTGATCCCTTATCTCTATGGTCTTCGAGGCTTTCTTAAGATCATAAAGGAGGTTCGCTGCAGCCAACCTATTTAAGAGGACCCTAGTCTCCTGCAGGGCCATAGTAGTCCTGTAGGATTCGAAATCAGGCGGTCTGAACGCTACATAGTCTACGTAAGGCGTACCATCCAGCGTGTATTGTATCGTCGCTACTTTCACCCTCCCGACGCTTGGTGCAGCTATTACTGTGTAAGCCCCTCCCAGTATCAAGGCTATAGTTAGGAAGCTCATCACAGCCTTAGTCGTCGAGCTCAACCCCCTGTAGTACGAAGACGGGAGCCTGAGGAAGGGTATCGATGTAGCATGAGTTATGACCCTGAGGAGGCCTATCCTCCTCCTATTCGCGAGTATGGGGAGTAAAGCCATCCCTGCTAGGAATCCGCCTGCGTGAGCGAAGACAGCGACTCCACCAGCGATCCTAGCGAAGCCGTATATAACTTGCATCGCGAACCAGAAGAGTATGTATAGGGAAGCCCTCATCGGGAAGCAGAGGGGGAAGAGGAAAACTGGGATGCAGACTACTAAGGATGTCCCGGGATAGAACAAGAGATAAGCTCCCAAGACTCCGCTTATAGCTCCAGAAGCCCCTATCGCAGGTATAGCGTAGGATGTGAGCCCTCCTATGAATGAGTAAGCTGAGTGGAAGATCGATGCAGCTAGGCCCGAGATCAGGTAGAGGAGGGTGAACCTAATCGAGCCTAAGGCATCCTCGACGGCCCTACCTGCGAAGAAGAGGAAGTACATGTTGAAGAATATGTGGAAGATATCGGCGTGCAGGAACATGGATGTGAGGAACCTGTACCATTGATCCGTATGAGTGAGGAGTGAGGGTGAGAACCCTCCGATCGTCACCCAGTAATCGCTAACGCTGAGGAAGAAGTTGTTATAAGATGTAGCTAGGTATATTATAGAGTTTATCACTATCAGGGAGATCGTAGCCCTATGCTTCGGCCTGAATTCGGGCATAGTGACGGGTATGCCTAGCCCCATGCATATCCCTTTATGAGCCTCCCAACTTAAAAAAACTTTTTGGAGGCTCGTGTCAATGGCTTATATGCATGAAGCGACCTTACTGATATTGGCTGGAGGGAGGGGTGAGAGGTTCGGTGGGAGCAAGGCCCTCTATGAGGTCAGAGGGAGGCCCCTGCTCTCCTATTTAGTTGAGAGGGTCTCTAGTTTATCAAGGAGATTGATAATATCCGTCAAATCGGATCCTGAGATTTACTCCAAATTGTTTCCAGATGCTGAGATAGTAGTGGATGAGCACGAAATTTATGCACCGATCGTCGGTTTGATGAGCTCTCTAACTGAGGTGAAGACTGATTACGTAGCTGTGCTGCCCTGCGATTCCCCTTTAGTGGACCCCGAGCTCATAATATTGCTCCTCAGGAGGGCTAGGGGGAGGGGCCGTCCCCATTTGGGAGGATGGGAGGATAGAGCCCCTATTAGCGGTTTATAAGACGGATGATCTGAGGAAGAGCGTCCTGGACTGCTGGAATAAGTCAGATCTGAGGGTAAGATGCGCGATAGAGTCGATGGATATCGTATACGTCTCTATGGATGAGATAAGGAGAGTGGATCCCGAGCTCAGGAGCTTCCTCAATATAAATACTCGGAGGGAACTCGAGCTCCTCGATGAATTGCTAGGAGATCCTCTACCTCGAGCCTCCACCCAAGAGCTCCCCTGAACTCCTCGACCCTCTCCACTCTCTCCGTCTTAGGGATGGCTGTGACTCTCTCATGAGATATTAAATAGTTCAGAGCTATCTGGACGGGAGTCTTCCCATATTTCACGGCTAAATCCCTCAAAATCTTACTCTTAGTTACATTCCCTCCCTCAAGCGGTGTGTAAGCTTGTATAGTTATCCCGTGCTCTATGCAGAATGGGAGGAGATCCTTCTCAACTCTCCTATCAATTGGACTGTACTTGACCTGATTCACGACTATTTCAAACCTTCTGGTGGATGATATCGCCTCCTCCAGCTCTCTAACGTCGAAATTGCTCACCCCTATGTGCCTGCAGATCCCCACCTCAGCCACTCTCTCCAAGTATCTAATCTGCTCCTTTATGCTAACTCCCTCGTTAGGCCAATGTATCAGGATGAGATCCGCTTTATCTAAACCGAGCCTCCTCAAACTCTCTCTAGCCGCTTTTATAACACTATCCTCACTCTTGAAGTGCTTGGGCAGCAGCTTAGTCGTCACGAAAACTTCATCCCTGCCGAACTCCCTGACCACTTCCCCGACGAGCCCCTCCGTTGAGTACATCTCCGCCGTATCGATCTGATTCAATCCCAGCTCTATAGCCCTTCTAAGGGCCTTCCTAGCGCTTTCTTTATCCCTGATCCCCCAGGTACCGATCCCTATTGCCGCTACTCTCTCTCCCGTCCTCCCGAGCTCCTTCCTATCATCGAGATCCACGATCATAGAAATCCGCCTCAAAAATTAAAAATTCAGATCCTCTCAACCTTCACGGTCAATGGAGTGATATTAACTATGTTATCGCTCACAGGGCACCTCTCCTCAACTCTCCTGATGAACTCCTTCAGCTTCTCATCATCGGCATCGCTCTTAACGCGGAATAATAGTTTTATCTCCTTATATCCAGCTCTCTGCCCCTCCTTGCCGTAGAAGACGGATGGATTGAATATGCCGATCGCTTCGAAAGCGGCATCCTCTATCTCTATCCCCATATCTTCAGCTACTAGTGTAGCTGTTATGTTAAAGCAGCCTATCAGTGAAGCGAGCATCAGATCGAGCGGGCTGGGAGCCTCTCCACCGAGCTTATCAATTGATAGCTCGAAGTCCCCACATCTAACTTCACTCATGGTAGGGGATACTCTCCTTCCGGAGGCCCTTATCTCGATATCCTTGTACTCCGTACTCATCATCTTAACAGTAGTTATTAAAATTTATTAAACTTTAGGTTCAACAAATAACGATTTATATCTGAGGCTTCAGAGCTCCCTATGCTCGAAGCGATACTCTGCCTAGCGGCTGGCTTGCTGATATCAAGATCCGTAAAGTTCCCCATCGAGCGCTTCCTCCGCTCCTAGCTTATTCCCTCATAGGCCTCGAGATAGGAAGTGAGAACTCTTCGGCCTTGCCCGAGATGATGCTTCGATCGTTAGCTATTGCCCTCTCAATGACCATCAGTATAGCTCTGTACCCCCGGGAGGCTGGGATGGTGAGATACTTATTGCACACAATTTTACTCCCTTCGGGCATGATCTCGGTTATAGCTCAGGATAGCTTTTATGATTAGTGGGTTACTCCCCGCTTCTCTGCTGCTTACCAGAGCTCCGGTCCCCTGCTATACCTGACTCTCTCCACGGGGTCTGAGCTGAACCTCCAGAACCCTCTGTAAGCATTCAATATGACTATTCCCAGCTCCCCCATGACGAAATCACTCAGAAGAACCTCTCTTTCAACCGGGGATATGACGGCATCGGCCACGAGTTCCTCAGATACTGTATCATCTTCGACTATCTGGATTGCGACAGCTCTCTCTATAATGTAGAATCTCGCTGGACCGCCTGCAGTATCATATATAGATTCCATAGCTTCCCCCGTCGGGGGCCAGAGGCCCAGGGTCTCGGCTAACTTGAGCGGTACTATTATCTCGGGCGATAATCCGATATATCCTGTGTTCAAGAGAGAGTTTGTCTCAACGATTTTCCCAGCCTTCGGACCTTTCATGCTTTTTATCCTCGTTCTAACTCTGACTGGCATTTTCTCGACTCCTCTACGATACTTCTGAGAACCTCAAGTCTGTACACTCTACCGATACGCTTGGGGGAGACCTGCTCCAAGTCGTTAACTCTATGCAAAGGACCACCAAAGACTGTATACAAAGCGAGGATATAAGTTTTTCCTAGACAGAAGCTCCTCTCACTCAATGTCAACTTTCACACTCCTCCTCAGCCTTCGGGATAGCAGATGGATCCTAATTTATATCCCCGACTCCTCCCCGCTCCTCCTCGCATAACGCGAGGGCAGTTTCTCCGCCCCATCCGACCTGGTATATCTAGCTCATTCCCTGGAGCCGTTGAAATATGCTTCTCTCATCTGTTGCGGGTCGCTGAAGCAATTATTTCCATCCGATCCTCGGATTCTCTCCCCATCGCATTATTAATACGCAGAAATGCTGCTTCAAGAGAATCCCCCGTATCGATGCCGTCCTGAGATCAGGATTAGGTCCCCCAAATCCGGAACGCTAATTATACGCTCAGTCGCCACATTCGAGGTGATCGCATGCATGAGCTACTATGCAGGGGGGCCAGGGTATTAGTTAGGGGGTGCGAGGTCGAGGTGCTCACTGACCCGGCTGTCTCCAGCTGCCCTTACGTCAGGGCAGTCTATAAGATCGAGAATATAGATAGGGAGGCAGTGAAGAGGATTCTGGAGGATAAGATAAGGGAATTTGGGTTCTTCTGTCCCCATAGATCCCTTGAAAGTGATATAGTTGTCCCATTCGGGAGTTCGGAGATGATAAGCTCTGTGATGGGGGATCTGATAGATTGCGCAGTTGTAGTGTGCGATGGTGCGGGCTCAGTCATAACCCGGAACCCGAAGCTCGTGCAGGGGATCGGAGCTAGGATGAACGGGCTCCTCAAGACAGTTCCTATCCCGGAGGTAATAGAGAGGATAAGGGAGATGGGAGGGGTCACGCTCGAGGATCCTAGGATAGATCAAGTAGCCGCTGTCAGGAAGGCTATCGAGATGGGGTTCAAGAGGATAGCTGTCACTGTGATAGGGCCCATGGCCCGAGATATAGAGGAGCTCAGGGATATGGAATCAGCTGAGTCAGTGAAATTGGCCATATTTTCAACTTGCAATACGTTAGTTAGAGAGGAGGATGTCCCTTACCTCGAGAAAGCAGATATAGTTTGCGCTAGTGCATCTAGGATCGTGATGGAGAGGATAGGGCCTAGAGCACTCATCCAGCTCGGGGTACATATACCGGTATTCGTCCTCACGAGCTTCGGTAAGGCCATAGCTTTAAGGTATCTGGAGGGGATGAAATCTCCCATCTTGATATCGAGATCTAGACTGCCATTCTTGAGGGAGGATGCCCTTCCGAAGCTGAGGGGCACTTAAAGATACGATTAAGCTTTCAGGGATCTCGCGATATATTTAGGTTAATCTAAAGATCCATCTACTGAATGGAGGCGTATCGGAAGCTAATGCTATTAATATTAATCTTGAACTTTAAGCTTTTATTTGTACTTGAGGGATGCGGGAGGGGGAACCTTGAAGGCCTATAGGCTCGATCTCCTTTACAAGTGGAGCTCTGGGAAGGGCTTCATAGTTACTCCGAGGAACAAGATAAAATGGGAGGAAAATTACGCGGGGGACATGAAGAAAGTCCAAGAGAATGAGAGCTATCTCCTGGTAAACTTGTTCTACAATGTGGATGAGAGGGGGAGAGTTGTGAATACTGGCTTCTCGATCAACACGAATAGTAGCGATAAAGAGATGATCGAGGAGATAAAGAGAGTCATTAAGACATGCTGGATAGAATATCCAGATTCTCCTGAGAGCCTCAACTATAGGATAGCTGGTATCTTGAGCACGTTCACGGGGATAAAGGAGTGGAAGTTCCTGGAGGGTTCTTAACTATGCAGGAGAGGAGCTCCATTTCAGTCTTAGTTTACTTCGATAAGAAGTATGAGGAGAACTCTCTCTATGATTTAGTTTGATGTGAGGCTGTCTCTACTTCATGAGTTCGAGATCAATGGGCTTAAATGGATAGCTAAATCTGAGTAGCAGTGTTGAGCTGGTGATAGCCATGAGGGGGCAGTTGAGGAGGAGTATAGCTTCCATCTTCTTATGGACATTCCTATACCTCCTGATAAATTCTATTGTTTTCGTCACAATACCATCTATATTCCCGGGGATTAGTGAGACATTAGAAAAATATTATGTATATCTCTCCGTGGGTATAACGCTACTCCTCGGGTACATGATAGTGAGCTCCCTCTCCGATTTCGCTTACTGGTCGACCAGGCTGAAGTACGAGGAGGGGACGGCTGGAGCTGTGAGGAGCGTAATAAAGATAATTGGTGTAGGATCGCTCCTCTCAGGTATAGCGGGAGCTGTCGCTGGAGGAGTGGCTGGTGTGGCTTTGGGAGGGTTCATAGGGATCGTGATAGGTCAGGCTAGTCAGCAGATAATAGGGCAGGGAGTCGCAGGCCTGATAGTGCTCGTTACGAGGCCTATCTCAATAGGGGACAGGATAACTGTGTCCAATGAGACAGGGGTCGTCAGGGACATAAGCACTATGTTCACTATAATCGAGAGGGATGATAAGAGCGTTGTGATGATACCGAACAGCATGCTGATGGGATCCAAAATATATAAATTTCAGAGCTCTTGAGCTACCTCCAAGAAGCCTCTAGATGCCCTCTTAACCATCGAGATGAACAGGGAGATGAGCCTCCTGACCAGGGGGTTCATGTCCTTAGCGTACCAACTGAAGATATCGTCGAGCCACTTGATATCATGCCTCAGGCATACTCTCATCAGTTCGAGCTGCTCCTCAGTCGGCTCCCTCTTGTACCAGCTCTCCCCCCTCAGTAAGCCCATGGGGACGAAGTACATCGGTACTATCAAGCTCCTGAAATCCCTCAAATCCTCGACCAACTCTATAGAGGCTATAGTATCCTCTGGTCTCTCCTCTGGTATCCCAGTTATCAGAGTGGCCGCTGGGACTATCTTGGCATCGTGCATTATGGAGAAAGCATCTATGACTATATTCCTCCAATCTTTCACACTGTATGGGAGGGCTTTAGCCGGCATTATCTTCTCAGCTAATCTCACGCTCCCCGTCTCTATACCGACTTCAACTCCCTTGTAGTAATCACCGAACATCTCGCTTATCCTACTCACTAACTTGAAGTTCTCCTCAGCGTACTTGACTGCAGAGAGGCTGAAGTGGCTCCAGGCTATATTGACTTTCTTACTCTTGACGAGTTCATGTAACTTGAGGAGGGCCCCCTCGTCAGGGTATACGCCCCTGGAACCGTAGAGGAGGACGTCGTCTGAGTGCAGTATGACTCCCCTCACCCCTCCCCTCAAGTTTACATCTATCTCCTCTGATATCATATCTAGGGTGTAATGCCTCAGAGGCCTGAGGGTGACCGAGCAGAATCTACACCCCCTGGGGCATCCCCTCGAGACCTCAACGAGCCCGTTCACTGAAGGCTTCTTTATCAGGGGTATCTCATCTAGCGAGGGGACTTCATCTACCCCGACTTGTATTAGTTTGGGCGGCTCCTCCCCATCCAATATCTTCCTGACGACATCCACTATTACTCTCTCCCCCTCCCCATCTATTATCGTAGTTATCCCCCATCTCTCTATCAACTCGGGTTTGTAGAGCCACTGCCATGCCGCAGGTCCCCCTACTACTATCTTAGCCCCCTTCCTCCTGAAGTACTCCATCTCCTTGCTCTCCATGAACCTCCTGAAGCTCCTAGCGTTAACTGGCTCCCTCCCTGTGAGCACCCACCACTCGCTACTGGGAGGGCCTAGAGCGAAGTAATCGTGATGGCCTATAGCCACTACTCTAGCCTCAGGGTGCTTCAATAAGTGATCTGGATCTATGACAGCTGCATCTATTCCAGCATCTAGTAGGGCCGCTTCTATCTTCCTCAGGCCGTATGGAGCTTGGCAGGGCTCACCGATATCATTCACTTTGATCTTCGGTGCAGCTATGCTCATCCATATCTTCTCCGGGAGGAATATCGGGGGAGCTGTCGTCATGAAGCCTAAGAACTCCTTACCATGGTGATCAGTTATCATCGTCCTGTCGCTCGTTATCACTACATCCATGGACGTACACCTCTATCGTTCTCATGGGATATCTCCTCTGAAGGTCCATGAAAAGTTCTACCGCTTTCTCAATGCTCTCAACTCTCAAAACTATCTTCTCACTCATTCTATCACCTCCAAAATAGCGGAGAATTCTTCCTTGATCCTGTACTTCAGGTAATCTATCAGGTGCCTGTTTGAGTGCCTCCTCTTAGCATCCCTGAGGAGGGAGATCATCCTACTGATGCCAGTTAAGGCATCTCCTTCGCTCCTCATCTCGATGAGCTTGCTCGATAGATGGACTAAGTCCTCATTGGGAAGGATTATCTTCCTCTGCTTGTGCCCCGAGTCCTCAGAGATCTCAACGAGTCCCATCTCAGCCAACTTCCTGACTTCCCTCAGGACTATAGATCTCGCTACTTTCCCCCTTAGGCGATTAGCTAGAGCATTCACCGAGCTCCCTCTGGGGCTGGATAGCAGAGCATCCAGGAGCAATCCATGAACTGGTCTGAACATATACCAGTATATAGATACACCAGTTATAAAGGTTTCCCAATGTTCACATCCCATAATTACAAAAACTTCATTTATATGGCCGAGAAATACTAAATTTATTTTTTAAGGCTATCACAAATATCTTAGGTTTTCAGTATAATGAACCGATTATTTCGATAATTTCTATCAAGATTTTTACAAAAAAATTCTACATTCCCAATTTCCTCTCTTATCATAATGACGCTTCGAAGACTCGACTTACTCTACGTTTGGGAGAGGGATTCCGGGGTCATGCCCACACCTAGGAGTAAGCTGAAGTTCGGGGAGCAGTTTCGAGCTGACATCAGAGGAATCCCTGAGGGGAAGGATTACCTCTTGGTGAGCCTCTTCTATGAAATGGATGAGAGCGGGAGAATCAGTAATAGGAGTTTCTCCATCAATACGAGTCTAACTAAAGGACCATTTATAGATGAGCTCAAGGGCCTCTTGGATAACTATTGGCTCTATCCTATGGAGAGTCTTCCAGGCTTGAATTACAGGATAATGGGTTTATTGAGCTTTCATATAGGGATAAAGGAGTGGAAGTTCCCGGATTATTGACATTACCTCTCACTCTATGATCCTCCTGAAGCTCAAGGATGCAGCCACGAACATTATGGTATCGAATATAGCTATCGCGACTATATCCAGTATGATATTTGAGAGCTCCCCAGTGATTAGTAGCCCCCTGACAGCATCTACTACGTAGCTCAGGGGGTTGATTGAGGAGAACTCCCTCAGTATCGGTGGCATCATCTGTATCGGGTATAAAGCGTTGCTAGCGAAGAAGAGGGGCATCACTATAGCCTGACCTATCCCCATGAACCTCTCCCTCGTCTTCATGAATGAAGCTATTAGCACAGATACCGCGGCGAAGCCCCCCGAGGACAGGAAGATTATCGCGAAGGCTAGAATGAAGTGAGCTGGATTTGGGATGAAGTGTACACCGATCATCAGGGCTACAGGTAGGATTATTAAAGCTTGGAAGAGTGCTCTAACGCCAGAGGCCATGGAACGGCCTATTACCATTGAATACCTCGAGGCTGGTGTGACTAGGAGCTTCTTCAGGATCCCTGAGTCCCTCTCCCAGACGATCATCAGCCCATAGAATATGCTCACGAATGTAGTCGATTGTATTATGACGCCAGGGGTTATGAAATCTGTGTAAGGCACGCTCGTCGGTATTCCCCTCACTCTCCCCATCACAGGACCGTAGACAACTAACCAGAGGATCGGTTGTACCGCTCTAGAATATATCTCAGTCCTATCGTGCCATAATCTCCTCAGCTCGAGCTCAATCATGACTAACATATTCCTGAGGGCTTCCATATCATCCCCTCCTTATCATTCGACGGACATGCACGATCTCCCCTATCCTCCCCCTCCCCTCCAGCCTCTCCCCAGCGTACTTCAGGAATACATCATCTAGAGTAGGCTTATTTATGGAGATCCTCCCTAAGGAAGCCCAGTTCCTCACTAAATCTATCAACTGGGGGAGGGTACTCTCAGCATCCCTGACCAATATGCTCAGCCTCCCATCCTCACTGACTACATCGAGCACGGAGCTAAGACTTCTGAGCTCCTGAATTATCTCCTGATTATAATTTCCTCTCATCTCCAGTGTTATCATCTCCCCTCCTAGAGAGCGTTTGAGCTCCTCCGCAGTGCCTCTCGCCACTATCCTCCCCCTGTTTATTATCGCTATCTCATCGGAATATAGGTCAGCTTCATCCATGTAATGCGTGTTGAAGAATATAGTGACACCGTGCTCTCTCTTAAAAATATTTAGCCTCTCCCAAACGGATTTCCTCGCACCGGGATCGAGCCCTATGGTCGGCTCGTCTAAGAACATTATCTTGGGCTTTATTAACATAGCGCACGCTATCTCCAGCCTCCTTATCATTCCACCAGAATAAGTGCGAACGAGATCGTCCTTGACATCGCTGAGGCCCATATGCTCCAGGACCTCCTCTATTACCCTCTCCCTCTCGCCCCTCGGTATGCCGAAAATTTTTGAGTATATCAGGAGGTTCTCATAACCGCTTATATCAGTCCATACGCTCATCTCCTGGGGGACGTAGCTTATCAACTTCCTCACCTCACTCCCCTCATGAACGACATCGAAACCGAAGACAGAGGCCTTTCCGGATGTGGGTCTTATCTGAGTCGTCAGTATGCGCATGAGCGTAGTCTTTCCGGCACCATTCGGCCCTAAGAGTGCGAAAGATTTTCCGGGTTCTACTGATAAGCTCACACCATTTAGAGCCCTCACCTTTCCTTCGTAGATCTTCACTAGTTCCTCCGTACTGACAGCTAGCTCCATGCAGGTCCCTGAGCTTCTTCAGCTGTTTAAAAATTAAGTAGCTACGATGAGATCGGCACCAGCTTATCGATCCCAACCCTTTTAATATCCTCAGTGGATGAAACCTTATGAGGAGAGGCCTCATCCTCCTCCTTCTACTGCTAATATCCACGAACGTATTAGAGCTGAGGGATCAAAGTAGCGGGAGCTTGATGAAGGATATTGAGGGCACATTGAAGAGGTTCGATGGAGTTAGGGGGAATGATGCTGCTATGAAGCAGCTGATAGATGATATAAGGGCCGATCTAGAGTATATGAAGCTCTATAAGGAACCGGGACTATTCGAGAGGTTCGCCCCCAGCGGGGTCAGGGTACCGCTGGTCTACATAACCAACCAGGGGTTCAATGTCCATCCGATAAATGCGATGAACTTAGCTACAGAGGCCCTATTCTACAGGAAAAATTGGAGCGAGTTCAGGGACATAATGGATTGGATGCTCCGATACTTAGAGAGGAGAGGGGATTCGTGCTTCTTCAACTTCTACTTCGCGTGGGAGAGGGAATCAATACCTTGGAACTCCTCTATATCTCAGGGGATAGGCGCTGGCTACTATGCGATCGCTTATAAGAAGTTCGGGGATGAAAGGTATCTGGAAGCAGCTATAGGTCTAGCTAGAAGCTTCTCAATACCATATGGGGAAGGCGGGTTCGTCCTAGAGACTGAATACGGACCTTTCTACTTGGAGTACTCCAACGCACCCGATGACTTAGTTCTGAACGGGTTCATGCTCTCTTTAAAGGGGCTGGCCCTCTACAATGAGTTGATAGGGGATAGTGTGAGTGAGAAAGCTTTGAAAGATGGTCTAGAGACCTTAAGGAAGATCCTCCCATATTATGAGAAGGAGAGATGGTCCCTCTATTCCCTTAAGCATGGATGGGCTGATGAGAACTACCATAGGCTCCACATAAGGCTCCTCTACTTCCTCGGCGAGTGGTTCGATGACCCCCTCTTCCTTCAGTATGCTAGGAGATGGGACTCTTACTTAGAGAGATCTGAGCTCCCGAGAGCGGAGCAAGAATATAACTTCTGGAGGGGCTTAGTGGATTCCCTGAAGGATCCTCCCTCTCCTCAGGGACCCTGAATCTACGGTGACGTAATGATCCTCCCCCATGTAGAGGATCGGCTTAACCCTCTCTACATCTATTATGTTCCCCCTTAGCTCCCCCCTCAGGTAGAGGGACCTGACCTCCCCTATGAAGAGATCGTGATCCCCGACCTTCACAATATCTTCGAGTGAGCATTCGAAAGATGCATATGCTTCCTGCAATATATATGCCCCGAATTCCCCCCTAATCGGGTTTATCCCAGCTCTCCTTATCTTCTCCTCCCCCAGTTCATTGAAAGAAGTCCTGCCGCAAGTGTGAAGGGAATCGAGGAGCTCGAATGGGAGGAAGTTTATCCCGAACCTCCCGCTCTCAACTATAAGCTTATATGTAGCTCTCTTAGGGCTTATAGCTACACCGTAGAACGGAGGGTCCACGCTAAGGGGCGTGTGCCAAGCTGCTGCCATGGCGTTAGCTCTCCCCTCCCTATCCTCGCTCGTCACTAGGACTGAGTTCTTCGGATATGATAGGAGGTGGAAGAAGCTTATCGGTAACTTCCTCATGGCTTCCACCTCTCCCCATACTTATTCAGGTGAGTTATCTCGCTGAGCTCCTTCCTCCTAGGAGGGCTGGGGGCTTCAGCGGGCCATCCCACTGCTAATACTGCGACTGGCACTTTACCCTCGGGGGCTCCCACTATCTCATTCACCCTCTCCACGTCCCTCAAGCTCTGTATCCAAACGGTTCCGAGCCCGAGGGCGTGTGCCGCTAGCATTATATAAGTCGTCACGTTAGCGCAATCAGCTATATAAGATGTCGGTGACTCCCTGGGATCGCACAGGATCACTAAAGCTAGAGGTGCTTTCCTCAAGGGATAAGCATATCTATGAATCTTCCCGAGCTCCTCTATTACCCTCTTATCCCTCACTATGATGAACTCCCATGGTTGAGAGTTCCTAGCGCTGGGAGCGTATCTCGCCACATCCAAGACCCTCTCGATAACTTCATCCCCAACTTCCCTATCCTCGAACTTCCTCACGCTCCTCCTAGTCAGGAGCAAGTTGAGGCACTCTTCCATGCTCCCCCTTACATCAACCGCTCTATTTATAAGAACCTAGGGCTCACTAAATCGCAGAGATCCTCTATCCTGAAGAGGATATTTATCAGTGGGAGCAGGGATTTCTCAGCTGGCATATCCCTGATTATCCCATTCACCCTCTCCCTCACCTCCAAAGCCTTCCTGAAATCCTTCAGCTCGAAGGACCTGACCCCCCTATCGAATAAGTCGGAGATCTCCCTCAGCAGATCGGTGCAATCGCAGTCCGATTGAGCTAGCTCAACTATATTATCAGCTATTAGTTCCATTATCATAGCTGCTATCCTCATATCCAGCAAACTTATGGGATCAGCTCCTATCGCCCCCATTATCTCGGGGCTCCTCATAGCCCTCCTGATGCTCCTGACTAGAGCGAAGTATATCTTATCAACTTCATCGTCCCTCTCAGCCACCAGAGACATCAGCTCCCTATCCCCCTCAGCTATCGCATCCCTTAGATCCGAGATCATCCCGGAGATGATGCTCCTCATCCTCAGGAGTAGTTCCATCGGCTTTGCGCTCGAGTGATCCATGAGGCACCTCAGGAGGATCCTAGAGGACCCTTCCTCGAGTATCTCCATCCCTATTAGCTTCGATAATGCTTTCTTGAGAGCTTCCAGATCCTCCCTCCTTATCCTCTCCTTCCTCACCTCTATCTCATCGTACCCATCTAGATAAGCAGCTATTATCTCCCATAGCCCCTCCTCAATCCCTCTAAGATCTATAGATACCTTGGAGGTGGGCTCCTTAGCTGGGAGGATTATGAGCTCTCCGGAGGATCCCTCCACTATCCTGACCTTCCCTCCCTCTACTCTCCTCACCCAGTCCTTGGGCAGCGTCACGGCATAAGAGCTACCTATGGAGATCAGAGACCTCCTGCCCAGGTCCCTCATATATATCCCCTAATCAGATATATATGATAATATTAACTTAATTCTATTTTTACATACGCTTTTAAAATAGTCCCCGGAGATATTAAGGGATATCATGGGGATTGGGGAGAGGGTATCCGCCACTGGCTTGTGCGCAGCCCTCTACGCAATAGGCTCCTTCCTCACTTCTTACATAGTCTCCCCATTCGGGAGGGGTCAGTTCAGGCCCGCTGTAGTGCTCCCAGCTATATTCTCCATATTGTACGGGCCTGGTGTCGGTGGACTAGGGGCCGCTATAGGGACTGTGATAGCAGATTCCATGAAGCACGGAGCTCTGTACCTCCCGAGCTTGCTGGCAGCAGCCCCCGGGAACTTCATAGGCTTCTACATTTTCGGTAAGCTGACTAGAGATTTCAACTGGAGGAAGTTCTCAATAGCTTCCCAGATATCGCTCTGGGTAGGATGCGCGACTGTAGCCTACCTCTACACGATCGTAATAAGCCTCCTCGGTATGCTGCCTCCCTCACTCACTCCGGAGGATCTATTCATACTAGGAACATCATTGACCCTCTGGTTCTTCATAACTGAGTACCCCTTCGTCATACTTCTAGTTCCACCTATCCTGAGGGCCCTCAAGTTCAGGGGCGAGCTCGGGGGAGGGCCCTCCTGGCTCTCATCCCTAGCAATTCCGGGCGCTGTCTTACTAGCTATCTCCCTCATAATAACTTTCACACCAGCTTCCTCAGAGATAATGAGGGGCCTAATCCTGAAGCTCAACCCATCATATGCCTCGAGCACCCTCCAGCTCATACAGTTGCTCTTCGCTGGCTCTGGAGCTGCTATGACTATCGCTGGCTTCCTCCTCCAAGTTAGGAGGGCTTAGTACCTCAGTCAACCTTAAAAAAATCCACTGTAAGATCCCCCGATGGAAAAGCTGAACAGGCTACTCCTATCCTCCTTTCTCGCTTCCCTCCTCCTCTCAGCCCTCAAGCTTTACGCAGGACTTGTGACGAATAGCCTCAGCATAATTTCGGAATTCCTCCACTCCTCCTTGGACAGTCTGACCACTCTTATCACTCTTCTCTCAGTCAGGTACTCCATGAGGCCCCCCGATGAGACTCATCCCTACGGCCACAGGAAGCTCGATAGCTTAGGAGGGATGCTGGGCGGCTTCTCCTTAATTATAACGATGATGTGGGTAGTATACGAGGCTCTTAAGAGGATTATCAGCCCACCGGAGATAGAGATAGGCATACTACCAATCTCAGTCATGCTGATCTCAGTAGCAGTAGATTTGGAGAGGTCTAGAGCCCTGAGGAGAGCCGCTAAACTGACTGGGAGTAGGGCAATAGAATCAGATTCCCTTCACTTCTCCAGCGATATACTCACATCTATCACCGTTATACTGAGCCTCCTATTCATAAGGGCAGGTCTCAAGATACTGGACCCGATAACCGGAGTCCTGATATCCCTTCTCTTCCTCAGATCAGCTGTTAAGATCACGAAGGATTCCTTATACGACTTGACGGACAGGATAGATCCCAAGATAATTGAGGAGATAAGGGATGTATGCTTGAGCAAGCCAGGCATAATTTCTGTGGAGAGAGTGAGGGCTAGGAGGGTGGGGAATTTCCTCTTCGCAGATATATCCATTAGAGTGGGCCCCGAGCACCCGAGCGATGATGAGCTAGCTGAAGCTATAAGGGAGAGGCTGAACATGGATGTGGATCTCATAGTGGAGAGGAGTGTCGAGAGCATAGAGGATTTAGTGAGGGGGATATCAAAGGGGGTGAGCGGTGTCTTAGATGTGCATGCAGTGAGCATTTCCAAGACGGATGGGGGAAAGAGGGTCTCGCTTCATGCAGTAGTGGATCCGGGGATAGAGGCCTGGAGGGCTCATGAGATCTCGGATGAGCTGGAGAGGAAAGTTAGGGAGGGGATACCAGGCGTCGTTGAGGCGATAGTTCACGTTGATCCAGCTGATCTCCCTATACTAACCCACAGTAAGGATGAGATAGAGGACATGATCAAGAGGAGGGTTGAGGAGATTCTCAAAGGGACGGATTACTCCCTCGAATCGCTCAAGGTCGATGAGCCTTGGGTCGTGACCATAAGGATATTGGTCCCCGGGGATGCCGATTTCAAGAGAGTCCACGATTTCACTCATAGAGTAGAGCTGGCTGTGAGGGAGATAGTACCTAGCGCTAATATAACGGTCCACTTCTCGACTAGGTGATATCATGAGGCCCTGGCCCCTCCTCCTCTTGATGCTAGCTTCAGGCGACTTGCTGATACAGGTGTCCCCGAGCGAGGTAATAGTGAGCCCGGGGGAGTACTTGAACGTCACGATATTCCTGATGAATAAGGGGGAGGAGGAGATAAATGTCACGGGTTTCGAGGTGAGAGTCATGCAGAATCTCCCCCTGATCCCTATCTCGATCCCAATCGGTTCTTACAATTTCCCACTGGAGGAGCCTATATCTCTAGGGGCTGGAGAGAGCAAAGTAATATACAGAGTCTTCGAGGTACCTAGGATAGCTTACTCCGGGGATTTCTCTGTCCTAATAACGGCGAAGACTTCCAAAGGAAATAGCACCGCTGAGATGAAGGTATCCATGGGTATCCCGATCAGCTCAGCTATATCGCTCGCGATAACGATCATATTGGAGGTATCGACAGCCTACTTATTCTATCTGGCATTTAAGAGGAGGATAAAGCCCGAGGATATGATAGAGAGGAGGATAAAGAGGATAAGATCTATAATAGGATGGAGGAAATATGATGAGGAGATCTTGAGACTCATCGAGGAGAGGAAGGCTTGGGGGACTTATGATGATGGATATGAGAGGCATTTGGATGCTGTCAGGAGGGCCGATGAACTAATCTCAATACTCCTGAGGGATCTGAGGGAGGAGGAGAGGAGGATAGAGCTCTCAATAGGAGCAATAAAGCTCGAGATGAGCGATTTAAAGGAAAAAATTGATAATAAAAATTTGAGATATCTTGAAAAAATTTTAGATAAGAAGGGGAGGATGCTGATGGAAGTGAGGGGCCTTATAACTGAATTGGAGCGCTCACTGAGCGCTCGAGTTGCGTGAGGTATCCTTATAATTAGCTTCCCGAGGGATCATTTGACCGAATATGGTGGGGACGAGGGTCTTAGCTGTATTCCTCGTCGCTCTCTTCCTGCTGGGACCGTTACTCACACTAGCGATAGGGCCCTACACGGCTTCATACCTCATAGAGCTCTATGAGAAATCGAGGAGCGAGATCTCCTCTATAGTGGGGAATATAACTACTAATA
>JAJHQZ010000010.1 GCA_020833055.1 Candidatus Korarchaeum sp.
AACTGCTGAGGAACCCTCCATCGGGAGCTCCCCTATCGTCCGAGTAGCTCCTCAGATCAACTAACAAGCTTTCCCTCATGGAACTCAGCAGATCCTGGGTACTATGACACCAGAAGGGGGTTCCAATATCCTCAGGCCACCCACTGATGTCCTCATAACGACTATCCCGCTATACTTCTCGCTCTCCCTCACTTCACCTATTATAGAAGCTTCCTCATAACCCAACTCCTTAATGAAGCTCAATACATCCTCAGCGGAGTCCCCATCAACTCCAAGGACTGCTCTGCCCTCGCAAGCTAAAGCGAGAGGATCTATTCCCAAGAGCTCAGTGAAAGCCCTCACTTCCTCCCTCAGGGGGATTTTCCTCTCCTCAACTATCATGAGGAGGCCCGACTTCTGAGCCCACTCATTCAGAGTCTGAGCTATCCCTCCCCTAGTCGGATCCTGCGCGGCATGAACCTTATCACCATAAGCCTCTAGTAGAGGTAGCATGAGCTTGCTCAAAGTACTCACATCACTCTCGAGCTTCCCCTCTACAGCTATCCCTTCTTGAGCGGATAGTATAGCCGCTCCGTGCTCCCCTATCGTTCCGGTTACTATCAACTTATCCCCCGGCCTTATGCTGGAGTCGACTATGGGCCTCTTCGCTATCCCTATGCCAGCTGTCGTTATTATGTACCTATCCAGCTGTCCCCTCGGCATGACTTTGAAGTCCCCGCCTAGTAACTTGACTCCCTCCTCCCTCAGGACACCGATGAAACTATCCACTATCCTCCTCACATCAGAGATAGGGGAACCTTCCTCGACTACTATAGAATCTAGAATAGCCTTCGGCTCCCCTCCCATCATGAGAATATCGTTTATCGTCCCGCAAGCAGCTAACTTTCCTAAATCACCTCCAGGGAAGAAGGGAGGGTTCACTGTGTAAGCATCTATTGAGACGACTAAGTAGTTCCCATCTGGCAATGGTATCGCTGCTCCATCGTCCAGCTCCTTGAGGCCGACTCCTCCCCTCAGAGATAGCTCCTCCTCGGAGAGAGCTGATAATATTAGAGATTTGAGGATAAGGCTCGTCTCCTTCCCTCCGGATCCGTGAGATAGTTTTATAGATCCCTCCATAGGATCACCTAATAGTTCAAGATCTCGCTCAAAAGCTTGGATATCTCCATAGCTTCCTCCTCATCTATCTTAGCTATTATCATGCCCACGTGAACTAATACGTAGTCCCCTGGAGCCACTTCCTCTAGGCTAGCATCTACTTCCCTAGTGACCCCTCCGAAATCGACTAGGGCTACATTCCCCCTAACCTCTAGGACTCTACCCGGTATCCCTAGGCACATTAGCATCACCCGAAGATCTTATCGAACAGGGACTCAATCTTAGATCTGAACTCCCCAGGGGATTCGAGAAACCTCCCGCTTTTTATATCTTCCTCGATGAGGGGATCTATGGGTAAGCTCCCCAGGACCCTCAGGCCACATTTACTGAGGGAGCCCTCATCTATACTACCGAAAGGTCTGATGATTTCGTTATCGCACCTGAAGTATGCCATGTTCTCCACGAGCCCTAGCAGATTTATCCCCTCCCCTCTCAATAGCTCTATCAATCTCGAAACGACTGAGAGGGATAGTGAAGATGGCGTCGTGACGATCAGAGCATTTGCTTTCGCGGATTTGAGGGCTCTAATACAGAATATAGTTTCATCACCAGTCCCGGGGGGCATGTCTATCACTAAATGATCAAGCTCCCCCCAGTCTGTTATCGCTAAGAGCGTGGATAGAGCGGACCTCTTATCCTCCCCCTTCAGGGGCAGGGGGTTCTCTCCTACCATGAGACCCAGGGACATTATCTTCACCCCTCTCACGATAGGGGGTATGAGGCCCTCCTTCCCAGCTGAAATCTCCCCGTTGAAACCGAAGATCTTCGGGATAGAGGGGCCGTGTAAATCCAAATCGAGCAACCCAGTTTTTAGGCCTCTACTCGCTGAAACTAAAGCTATTGATGATGATACTATGCTCTTACCCACGCCTCCCTTCCCGGAAGCAACTAAAGTTACTCTTCTTACCTTCTCGATCTTGCTCCTAGCTCTCTCGAATAGAGGATCCATTCGACTCACCCCTCGAAGACTACCCTCGAGATCCTCATCCCCTTCCCGCTCTCGATCTCGAAGTCCCTGCTGCCGCAATTAGGACATCTCATTAGGGCTTGAGCTAGCTCGGGGATGAAGTGAATAGGGCTCTCCCTCTCCCCAGTTAGCTCCCTTATACAGAGCTCCTCAGTGAGTGAGGAATGCGCTTGCTCGAAATCCCACCTATATCCGCAGGAGTTACATCTGAATGAAGCTCTCTCCTCCGAGAATATGAATTTAGTGTCCTTCAGAGGGGTCTCCTTAGACAACTCCCCCAAGGCGAACTTCAGGATATCGAGCTCGAGTTCCATCATCTCGCCGTAGAGAATTTCGACTTCAGATATCTTTTTCATGCCTTCTTTCTCCATCAAAGAGGTCAGAGCATCCAGTATAGCTTCGGCTAGGGACCATTCATGCATTCCCCTCACTCAGATGATCGAGATCGCCTCCAATATAATCCTTTATGCTCTCCCCAGGAATCCATATAGATCTTTAATACGGTTCCCCTGAAATTTTAGGGACCTACTGGGAGTTACCTGAAATGTAATTAAGCCATAACAGAATTATCCCGCTAGATAGGTAATTATTTAAGCCTCTGAAGAGCAGTACTACCGGTGGACATGTCCAAAGTCGCTCTGAGCATCAGAGTCTCAGGTATAGTTCAAGGAGTGGGCTTCAGACCTTTCATCCATAGGCTGGCTTCTAGATATCAGCTCGCCGGTTACGTCAGGAACATGGGGGGGAGTGAGGTAGAGATAAGAGTTGAGGGGAATAATTCAGCGATTTCCTCTTTCCTAAAGGCTCTACTCGATGAGAAGCCGCCACCAGCTAGGCTCGAGGAGGTCCTTATAGAGTTCACTCAGTCCGATAATATCGAGGGATTCTCGATACTCCCGAGCGCTAAGGAAGCGGAGCTCTATTCGATGATCCCCCCAGATTTCAGTATATGCGATCATTGTTTAGCTGAGATCTACGATCCAAATGATAGACGCTACAGGTACGCTTTCAATAGTTGTGCGTGGTGCGGCCCCAGGTTCTCCATGATGAGGGGCGTGCCCTACGATAGGGAGAAGACGTCTATGATAGAGTTCAAGTTATGTGAGGACTGCGAGAGGGAGTATAAGGATAGGGAGAATCTGAGGAGGTTCCACGCTCAAGGTATATCCTGCCCGAAATGCGGGCCTAAGCTCTGGATGGAGGACAGCGGTGGGAGGAGAGTAGATTCGGAGGACCCTCTGATGGACGCAGCTAGGCTCTTGGATGAGGGGAAGATACTAGCTATAAGGGGTCTAGGTGGTTACCATATAGCTTGCCTAGCTACAGATGATGATGTAGTCAGGGAGCTGAGGGAGAGGAAGAGGAGACCATCTAAGCCCTTCGCCCTCATGGCTTTGAACGTCGAAGTAGCTGAGAGATATGCAGTAGTGAATGAGATAGCTAGGAACTTATTGACGAGTCCAGAGAGGCCGATAGTACTCATGCCCTCTAAGGGAGGGATTTCTGAGCTAGTAGCTCCTGGGCTAGATCTCATAGGGATAATGCTGCCCTACACAGCCCTACATCACATGCTCCTTAGCGAGGTTAGGGATAAAATACTGATAATGACGAGCGGTAATGAGCACAACAAACCTATGTGCACTAGTGTCGAGTGCGCGAGGGAGAGGCTATCCTCAATAGTCGATTACTTCTTGCACCACGATAGGGAGATAGTGAATAGAGTAGATGATAGCGTCGTCAGGCTCACCGGGGACAGGGTCACTATGTTGAGGAGGGGCAGGGGATACGCCCCTATGTGGATAAGGTTGCCCTCAACTCTGAGCAAGCCAGTCATAGCTTTCGGTGCTGAGCTTCAGAACGCTGGGGCAGTTGCCTTCAAGGATAAAGCAGTTCTGACGCAATTCATTGGGGATACTGATGAATTGGAGAACCTAGAGTTCCTGGATAGGATGCTCAAGTTCTTCTCAAATGTGTATAGGATAGAGCCATCCGAGGCTGTGATAGTGGCCGATATGCACAAGGGATACTCCTCCAGGAGGCTGGCTGAATCATGGGCCTCAGCGCATGGAAGCCCTCTCATCGAAGTCCAACATCATCACGCCCACATATGCTCAGTCATGGTTGAGGATAGGGTAGATCCCTCTAGGAGAGTTTTGGGGATAGCTGTAGATGGGCTCGGGATGGGGGACGATGGAACGCTCTGGGGAGGGGAGGTCATGATCTCTAGCTTCTCCGATTACGAGAGAGTGGGTCACTTGAGGCCCCAGCCCATGCCCGGAGGTGATAGAGCTACTATCTACCCAGTGAGGATGCTCATAGGGATCCTGAGTACTTTCATGAGTGATGATGAAGTCCTGGATCTACTGAGGAGGAGGGATCTGCTTAAGGGCCTCCCCAGGGGGGAGGTGGAGGCTAGGATCTCTCTAGCTCAGGCTAGAGGTAGCTGCCCTATGATCTCGAGTCTGGGCAGGGTCTTGGATGCGATAAGCTCCCTACTTGGGATATGCCTCGAGAGGACTTACGAGGGGGAGCCGGCTATGAAGCTGGAGGCAGCAGCTAGGGGCAGCTTACTGAGGATGGAACCTCCCGAGATAAGGGGGAGCGTGATAGATACGAGCGAGTTCATAGAGAGGTTACTAGGGATTGAGGGGAGGAAGGAGGACCTAGCTTACACCTCTATATACTTGCTGGGCTACTCCTTAGGCGAGTTGGCATCTAGATACTTGAATCGGAGCGATTACGATTCTGTATTCGTATCCGGGGGTGCTGCTGTTAACTCAATCCTCGTAAAGGGGATAGAGGATTCCCTGAAGGAGTTCAGAGTCAAGGTCAAGCTTAACTCGATGGTACCGGCTGGGGATGGGGGGATAGCGTTGGGGCAGGTCGCCTCTATGCTGTGGAGGGACCTAGATGAGGTCGCTAACTGATCTGAGGAGTTATGAGATAGCTTCCAAGATATCCTCCAAGATAAGGGAAATAGCTAAGGGAGTTGGAAGCGTAAAGATAATGAACTTCTGCGGTACTCATGAGTGGACGATAACTCATTACGGCATAAGGTACCTCATGCCGGAGGAAGTCGAGCTAGTGGCGGGGCCCGGCTGTCCCGTTTGCATAACTCCAGCTTATTACGTTGATGCCGTAGTCAAGTTAGCTGTAGAGGGCGTGAGAGTGATCACATTCGGGGATGCCTTCAGGCTAATGGGGACTAAAGCTAGGGGATTGCCGAGGAGCTTGGAGGAAGCTAAGCGAGATGGTGCGGATGTAAGGATCGTTTACAGCGTTCTGGATGCGATAAAAATAGCCAAGGACGGTAAGGAATCAATATTCTTCGGAGTTGGATTCGAGACAACTGCTCCAGCTACTTTAGGTCCCATAAGCTCCAGGAATTTGCCAGAAAACCTGAGCTTCGTCATAGCACATAGGCTGACTCCCCCAATAATGAGGTACGTCCTCGAGAACTACCCGGGCTCACCGATAAGGGGGATAATAGCACCGGGTCATGTCTCAACGATAACAGGAGCTGATGCTTGGAGGTTCGTGGCTGAGGAGTACGGGATCCCCATAGTCGTCTCTGGCTTCGAGCCAATAGATGTACTGCTCTCTATACTCGAGATATTGAAGCAGATAGATAGAGGGGAAGCTAGGCTCTTCAATGAGTACTCGAGGGCTGTTAAGGCCTCGGGGAATGAGAGAGCTCTCAAAGTAATAGAGGAAACTAGCGATGTCGTCGATGCAGCTTGGAGGGGAATAGGGTTCGTCCCTAAGAGCGGTTTAGTGCTCAAGGAGGGATATGAGAGGTATGATGCCTTCAGGAGATATGGGATCAAGGAGATCTCCAAGGAGGAATGGTATAATGATTCTATACCTGGTTGCAAATGCACTGAAATAACTTTAGGGATAGCTAAGCCCACTGAATGCCCCCTCTTCATGAAGGTATGCAAGCCAGAGAGCCCTTACGGTCCCTGCATGGTCTCCGGGGAGGGAACTTGCCTCATATGGGCTAAGTACGGCAGCAGTGAGTTTCTGAGTGATATAGCTGTTGATATTTAGTTTGATCCTTGAGTATCGGAAGAAGCTAGCTCCCATCAAGTTATTACAGATCGCTATACTCCGTAATATTTTTAAGCAACAGTATTACCAAAAGCTAAGGATGGTATTATGCATATCCCGGACGGCTTCCTGGACCCGCTCGTATCTCTCTCGCTCTATGCCATATCGCTAGCCATCGTGATCTACTCAGGAAGGAGGTACTTCAGGGAGGGGGGAAGCGTATACTACCTCTCTGTAATTGCTGCAGCAATATTCGCGGCTCAAATGTTGAATTGGCCGATCCCCGGTGGTACATCAGCGCATTTCGTTGGGGGAGCGTTCGCATCTATTTTCCTGGGCCCATTCGGAGCTTGCTTAGCTATGTTCATGAACTTAGTCGTTCAATGCCTCTTGATGGGGGACGGGGGGATCACAGCCCTAGGAGCTAACGCGTTCAACATGGCTGTAGTAGATGTCTTCGCAGGTTACGCGATATATAAAGCTAGCTTGAAGTACCTAGGGAGGAGATTCTTAGCAGCTTTCCTCGGTGGCTGGATCGGGATAACTCTAGCAGCCGTAACTTGCGGTTTCGAGCTGGGCCTATCTCCCAGCTTCGGCTATCCCCTGAGCATCACTGTCCCCGTGATGGGGATGTGGCACTTGGCCCTCGGCGTGATAGAGGGCATAGCCACTGGCCTCTTAGTGAAATACCTCTCATCGAGGGGGTTGATAAGATGAGGAAGAGCTACATCGCGATAATAATTCTCGTGCTCATAAGCCCGCTCTTCGGAGTGATAGGAGCTAATATCTTTGGCTACAGGGAACCACTGGACTTAGCAGCTGAGATCATAGGGATTAAGGAATCCGAGCCCCTATGGAGGGGGATATTCCCAGATTACACAGTCCCAGGGCTGCCGGATGAGTTAGGTTACATAATAGCTGGATTCGTAGGCGTCTCCATCCTCCTGCTCCCCGCTCTGATCGAGAGGGGTAGAGTTGAGGGGAGTAGATAGGGCTTTCGATGGTCTCGTAAGAGCTTTCTCCGATTGGCTTTCATCTATGGAGAGCTCCACCGGTAGATTGAACGCTAACCCAACTCTATCCTTCCTCTTATGTCTTTTTTCTGTTTCTATCTCAGCATTCTCAGTTAAAACCACTCAACTAATCTCCTCATTCCTCTTGACATCGATACTCCTCCTCTCTTCATGCGGTCTCAGGGATCTGATGAGATCCCTGAGGATATCATCGCTCTGGTTCCTCTTCTCCCTAATAATAATGATCCCCAGGGCTTTTAGCTCAACAGAGACGATAAATGGGATCTTAATAGTGCCCCTGAGGGTGGCCACTTCCATAATGACCCTCAGTTTCCTAATACAGCTCCTAGGTCTCAGGAGGATTATAATGGGCATCAGTAAGTTTATTGAGCCCGCTCTAGGCGGAAATCTCGGGCTAGCATTCGAGATAATGATAATCCATATAGGGAGGTATTTGAGATCTCTGAACAAGCTGATCTTAGCCAAAGCATCTAGGATCGTAGAGGGGAGCGTTTACTATACTCTCTCAATCGCGGCATCTGAGCTCTTCTTCAGGGGGCCCAACGATGCCTTCAAGGCATCTCTCATCGTTGAAGCGAGATCTCTGAATTTAGAGGTGAGGAACAGCTTCAGGGACACCTCGATCCTAGTAGCGATAGCCTTTTCTTACTCAATCCCCCTCCTCTTGGGTGCTTGAATGAAGCTCTGCGTTAATGACGTGAGCTACTCTTACCCAGATGGGACTAAGGCAATTGAGGGCGTGAGCCTCTGCATCTCCTCAGGCGAGATAGTTTGCCTCTTAGGGCCTAATGGATCTGGGAAGAGCACGCTCCTCTTACTACTGGCGGGCCTAATAAAGCCGACTTCAGGAACTATAACTCTAGATGGGGAGAATTTAGGGAGGGATTACAGGAAGATATGCGGTATCCTCTTTCAGAACCCATCCGATCAGTTAATAGCTCCTACTGTGGGAGAGGACGTCTCCTTGGGGCCGAGGCAACTGAAATTGGGACATCAGGAGATAGAGAGGAGGGTTAAAGGAGCATTAGAAGCTCTAGAGCTCCTAGGTCTCGAGGATAGATCACCTTTCAGGCTAAGTGGAGGTGAGATCGCTAGAGTTGCGCTAGCAGGTCTCTTGGCATTGGACCCGGAGGTGTACTTACTGGACGAGCCTTCCTCATCCCTGGATCTGAGGGGCATGGGGGCCCTCATGGAGATCCTGAGGGAGCTCAAGGAGAGGGGGAAGATAGTAGTGATAGCTACTCAGGATTCTGATCTAGCCTCAGAAGTCGCGGATAAAGTATATATATTTAATAAGGGAAAGCTGATCTCCGGGGGAAGAGTGGACATTTTATATGAGGCTCCCCTAGAGGAAATAGGCGTGAAAGCTCCTGCAACAGTGAAGATATGCAAAGAACTGTCTCATTTCCTCAATGAATGCCCTCTCAGAATGGATGATCTGATAAATACCCTTAAGAGAGCACTTTCATCCTCTAGGGACTAGGAAGGGCTTGAGGACCTCAGCTACACCTAGGGCTTGGAGTTCCTTGAAGAGCTCCCTGACCCTGGAGAGGGGTCCCAGGACCATCAGAACTTCCATGCACCTCTCCTCATCGATGTGGACATGAGATGTAGATCTTATCAGATCCAAGTATTTATGCTGGACTCCAGCGATCTCGCTTCCCTTATGATGATCGTAAACCATTATTATAGCACCAGCAACTTCCCCCTCCACATCGGAGAGGGCCCAGTACCTCTCAGCGATGTAGAGGGTTATAGCTTCGGATATAGCTTTGGATCTGCTCCTCAAATTCAGTCGAGAGAGGAGGTAATCCAGATCCCTCATCAGTTCTCTAGGTACAGATATAGCTGTCCTAGATACTCTACTCATAGCGCATCGCTACGCTATATTCAAGTGAAGTATTAATATATGATCGACTGATGTCCCTATCCCATCTATGGGAGGCTCATGATATAAAAATTCAGACATCCGATATTTTGTAAAATATCAATATGAAAAATCCCATCAAAAGTTATTAATTTTCCAGCTCTTTAGGAGTTAAACATATTATTCAATCCTATCAAATATTTTAACGTGAGAAGCGGTAGTGACCACTGTCGCATTTAAAATATTCCATCGATAGATGAGCGGGTGGTATCTTGGCCTTCCTGAGGAGGAAGAGGGAGTTACCCCTGAGGGTAGAGGACGTGATGACGACCCCAGCTGTCACTATCAAGATGGATGCCCCTGTCGAAGAAGCTGCTAAAATAATGGATGAGAAGAGGATAAGCAGTATATTAGTAGTCGATAATAACGGGAAGCTCGTCGGGATATTCACTGACAGGGACCTGAGGTTCGCGGCTGCTAACGGTAAGATAGGGAAGGGTATCCCGATCCACATGCTGATGACGGAGAACCCGATAACGATAGCCCCGAACGAACCTATAACAGAGGCCCTCAGGAAGATGAGAGATGCAGATGTGAAGCATTTACCGGTCGTAGATAAGGAGAATAAGCCTATCGGCGTTATAGCTGTGAGAGACGTCCTAGACGCCGTAATGATGCTGATCCAACTGATGACGGGTCAAGCTTAATCCCTCAGCGCCCGAGGGCTCTCTAAATCATATTTTTGTGAAGAGACCCTCGAATCCCCACTTTCTCAAGAAGCTCTCTCAGGAAACATATCCTCAACTTCCCCGCTCACTGGATTCCACACTTTGAGTTCCGCGCCTTTCTTCTCTTTGGGCTCGAGGAGCAAGCTCCTCCCCTCGGTCTTCGTCCTCACTAAGAAGAACTCCTGAACCCTACCATCATCGTGCAGTAGGACTAGCTTGTACTTATCCTCCGTCCTCTCCTTAGTCACTGGATCTCTGTACTCAATTAGGGCGAACCTCCCCCTAGACACTAAGGTCCTCAGCTCTTTCTTCCCCCTCTTACTCACAGTGATAGCCTCATCTAATGACATAAGGAATCGTCCCTCGGAAGCTAATTAAACTTTAATAATCGACACCGACCCTGAATCCACCCTCTTCCTTCGAGATGACCAACCTCAAGCTGTCCCCTACAGTGGGCCTGCCTATCCTGTCGTACTCCTCCTCGTTCAGTATTATAGTGACCGCTGGTACAGATGGTTGAGCTATCGGGATCGGCAGCCTCATGTACTTCTCCATAGCTCTCATCACTTGGAACATCATAGCCTCCTCCTCGCTCTCAGGAGGGGGGATCTCCTCTATACCACTAGGCCTGCTCAACGAGAGCACTATACCCGATTGCGTCTTCCTAACTTCAGTCACCTCCAAGCTGAGCGTCAACATTCCGATCCCCCTAAAGGTACTCCCGCCAATATTAAGCTTAACCTTCCAGTTCAGCTCCCAATGGGGAAGGTTGCAAGAGCTTTCTTTTAATCCCTTCCTCAATTATAGCCCCTATCAACCCCCCTAAATCCTTGAACCCTCCTTCAAAATCCCCTCTCTCCACATACACTCCTACTATAGGTTTTGAGAGCTTCTCGAGGAGCTGTCTAGCTTCAGGAGGGCTGCTGGCAGTTATAACTTTCAGTACTCTCTCTTCCCTACTTAAGATATCCTCAAATCCGGAGAGGACTATTACATCTGGCTCGATAGGGGAGAGGGAGGATATCGCTTTCACTATATCATCGAGCCCTCTCAACGGGAAGTTCGATGAGATAAGGACTTTATCTATTGAGCATGCCATCCTTAGGCTGGAACCCGCTTCAGCTAGTTCTCTGAGTTCATCCGGAACCCCTATCCTCCTAGTCTGAGTGACAGCAGCTACTCTATAGCTCCTGTTCGTGAAAGCCCTTATCAAGGGCTTGATGAGGACTCCCTTCCTGCTCCCCATCACTCCCACTATTAGCAAGGGATCACCTCGGCCACCTCTCAGCAGCTATGAATTTCGCTAAAGCCATTAGGGTGCCATGCGTATATAGATCGACTCTCTTGACCGCCCCCCTCGTGAAGAACCCGATAGCTCCTTCCTCCCTCTTTATGTTCTCATTACCACTCAGCCTAGCCATTAGATCCCCTAGCTCCCTCCCCCTCAGCATATCTGGGAGGAAAGCCTCGGGGCACTCGAACCACCCACTCATACCGGTGCTGTGGGCACCGTCCCTCCTCTCTATCCAGACGAAACCCGCGCAGTAGTACTTGCCGAAGAGGTGGAATAACCCTCCCTCGATACCGACGCCGAAGTCAGCATTCAATGCCCTCAGAGCGCTCCTAGCTCTGTTCCTCGCCCCCTCTATAGCATCTAAGCCGAAGGGCTCCTTCGAGACTCCGCTCTCGACATCAACTCCCCTGACTTCTACCTCCCAGAAAAGGGAGAAGGCCCTCCTCACTGCCTCTACCTTCACGGGGTTCGTCGAGCCCACTGCCACTATCATCGAGTATTTATGCGTATCATTTTTATTGGCTTATCGCGCGGTGAGGAGGTGTTGAGTTGTCAGTGGATCCGATGGATGAGATAGAGAGTTACAACCGAAAGCCTCGCCCTTTAGGGCGGGGATGGATAGAAAAGCTTATAACGCAGACCTAGTAGGAGCATACAACATACTCATAACCCCGAGTCCCGAGAGGGATAGGGGTAATGGGCCGGAGACCCGGCCCGGGATTGAACCCTCAGGAAGAGGGGATGTAATCCCAAACCTCCTCGCTCTAGGGGAACCCTCGCCCTTCAGGGCGGGGAGGAGGTCAGTTCCTGAACTCCATAGCCCCGAAGTTCGGGATAGAGGTGAGCTGAAGTCATCTCTCCTCTATGAACTCATCTACAGCTGTACCGAAGTGCCTGGCTCTCCTCTCCGATACGTAAACTAGTACTCTATCCCCCGGCTTCAGATCAGTCACAGCTACTGTCGAGCCATCTGGTTTGACTAGGGGTATCGTCTCAGCCAGCTGTAGGACTGTCCATCCCTCCTCCCCATCGCTACTAGCCCTCACTAAGACCATTGGCCTCCTCTCCACTTTAGCCCTACCCACGCTGACCACCCTCCTCCTACCATCGACCGAGACAGCTAGCACCTCGCTCCCAGCTCTCACCTCCGAGAGGTAAAGCGTCTTCCCACCTGGAGCGAGCAGATAATTCGATACAGCTCCCGCATTCACCCTGAACTCTCTAGGTGATGTGAAGGGGGATTCTATGTTCTCACTGTGCACTAAGAAGAGGAAGGAGGCTGAGCCCCCGACTAGCATCCCCTCTCCTTTCGATAGTATCGATGTAGTGTCGACGCAAACCCTATCCCCCATGCCCACTTGCTTGACTTCAGTGACCCTAGCTTCCCTCAAGTTAAGCGGGTTTACCTCTTCCGAGAGCCTCAGAGCTCCTTCGAGCTGTGCGGAATCCTTCACAGGGATCACCACTCCCTTAACACCGATTTCGAGGACCCCTAAGAGAGATCTCGCTTCCTCCAAGTTATCAGCTATAGCGTAAATCCTCTCCCCACCTAATTCAGCTATTATGTTCTCTAGGGGTATTATCTTCCAGCTCTCGCTCTCTATAAGAAACTTCCTCTCGCTAGCTTCCCTCCTGAGGATCTCAACATCCTCGGGCCCTCTTATCTTGAAGAGAGTCAGCTCCCCCTCTGAGGGCCACTCGCTCACCTCTACTATGAGGGAGGGATCTAAATAGCCCTTAAGCCTCTCTTTGACACTCTGATCTACGGCAGCTACTTTAAGTCCCATCTTAATGGCTCTCTCAATGACCGAGTCAGGAGATGAGTCCGCTAATATAATTAACTCCTTAGATCGCATATCCTGAGGTAGAGTGAGCTCATTTTAAGCGGGGAGTACGAATAGTTTTGCAATAGTGCTCAGTGATAGGCGCAGGGAATGTTCTTTCAATCCTCTTTTCATCGAGACCATGAACAGATTTCTTTATCTGGATCGCGTGAGGAACCTTTCAATCCTCTTTTCATCGAGACTTCGTGAGTACTTGAGTCATCGTCAATTCGCACTACTTACTTTCAATCCTCTTTTCATCGAGACTCGGTGCTACTTACCGCCACATACCGGGCGCAGAGGAACGGAGGATCTTTTATTTATAAACATTGTGAGTATGCACACGGGAGTCATAGTTAACTTTTCGCTGCTGAGGGACCTCCGCTAATATCGGAGTCCCCTCTCCCTCAACATCAAGCCCTCGATGAAGATGTCCGGAAAGTTCTGCTTTCCGGTAAGGTCGATGTGCCTCGCTGTCCTCAGTATGCCCTTAGCTAACTCGTAGGCCCTCCTACTCATCATAATCGATTTAGCCCCAGTGAGAGAGGAGTTGCCGATGGATATGAAGTTATCCTCAGGAACTGGAGGTATCAATCCTATCCTGAGGGCGTCCTCATACTTCAAATTGCTCCCGAAGGTCCCTGCTATGACTACCCTCTCCGGCTCGATCGAGGCTTCATCTATGAGGATCCTCCAAGCTGAGTAAATAGCGCTAACTCCCTTCTGAACTTCCCTGATATCCCTCTGAGTTATCTCTATCTTGGGATCATCTGAAAGAGAGATAGACCCCTCGAATTCCCTCCTCATCCTCCCGCTCTCATCAATAAATCCTATCCTGAGCATCTCGGCTACAGCCGATATTAGCCCGGAGCCCGTGAGCCCTAAGGGCCTCCTCGAGTACTTCAACTTCCACCTCCCATCCTCGAATCTAACCTCGCTAACGGCCTCCTCTATCCCCCCCACTCCTCCTGCGTTCATCTCGAACGCCGAACCTGCTGGAGCTGTAGCCACGAGTACTGAATCGCCCGTATCCAATACTACCTCGCTATTGGTACCGAGATCTATGAGTAAGTAGGGGATCCCTATCCCCAGGAGCCTAGTTGTGACTACATCAGCTAGTGCATCGGATCCAGCGAAGCCGCCTATCGCTGGCGGAATTATAGCAATAGCTTCGGGCAGCTCTATTCCTATCTCTAGAGCTGGAACTGTCAGCCAGTCCTTCAGGGGAGGATCGAAGGGGGCTGAGGAGAGGGATCTTATATCTAGGCCCAGCAGTAAGGCTTGCATGACGGAATTGGCGACTATAATCAGGGAGGATATACTCTCCCTATCCCCAGTTAGTTTGGATACGAGGGACTCGATCCCCTCCACAGCTAGGAGCCCCATATCCTCTCCTCTCATCGCCCTCTCGATCCTAGTGATTAGATCGCTCCCCTTAGCGATCTGGGGGTTCCTGACGAAGCTCTCAGCTATTACCTTCCCGCTACTGAGCTCGATGAGGGAACCGACTATGTTAGTAGTCCCCAGGTCCACAGCTAGGCCTAGGCCGCGCGCATTAGGAAGGTGCGATGTGTCTAGCTCCAGCTTGGGCATTATCCCCGAGACTGAAGCAGTGGGGACTATCTCAGGTATCTCAACTACGACATCGCTCAACACTCTAGTCATGCAAGCTAATCTCATCCCTCTCTCCAGAGCTCCGGAGAGCGCTTCCTCTATCCTAGGTTCAGATACTTCACCCTCAATTATCCTAACGGCACAACCGCCACAGAAACCAGCTCCGCCGCAAGGTAGGGGGAATCCGAGCTTCTCACTCAAAGCTTCTCCGATTATCTCGCCTCTCTCAACTTCGAGATCGACATCCGAGGGGATTACTTTTATTCTCACCATGACAAGCATTCGCGTATGAGGACCTCTTAAACATAATACTGATAGCTCCTAGAGTGGGAGAGTGAATCTATCAAGGAGACATACGGGGAGGAAGATAGTTTAAGGTTGGCTTAACTGTGGGATCATTATAATGAAAGGGCTGCTGAGCTAATAATAAAATTACGTTCAGATTAATTAGTTAAGCTCATAAAAATTAGAAGAAGAGTTACAATAACTCTAAACTCTTCACATTTCAGTGAAATCAATGATAGAGATGACAAGCTACCCAATGCCCTAGCTCAGCCTCTACGAGCGGTGGCTCCTCCTTATCGCATGGATCAAACCTCCTGAAGCATCTAGGATGGAACCTGCAGCCCTTAGGTGGATTCACTGGGCTCGGGACATCCCCCTGGAGCACTATCCTCTTTCTCTTCACTGTGGGATCTGGGATCGGTTTAGCTGAGAACAATGCCTGAGTATAGGGATGCAGTGGCCTCTCAAATATCTCCTTAGAGTCCGCGACTTCGACTATTTTTCCTAAATACATCACACCAATTCTATCACTTACCACTTGAACGAGAGATAGATCGTGGCTTATGAAGAGGTAAGTTAAGTTGTACTTCCTCTGGAGTTCCTTGAACAAGTTTATGAGCCTAGCCCTGACAGATACATCCACGCTGGAAGTGGGCTCGTCCAGCACGATGAAATCCGGCTTTGTTATTATAGCGCGAGCTATCGCTATCCTCTGCCTCTGGCCTCCCGAGAACTCATGGGGGTAACGCCACATATGCTCTCTCCCTAGTCCAACTTCCTCCAAAGCTCTCAGGACGATCTCATAAGCTTCGTCTCCCTTCGCTATTCCTTGGACTATCAGAGGCTCAGCTACTATATCCTTGACCATCATCCTAGGGTTCAGGGCTGTCAATGGATTTTGGAAGACGATTTGCATCCTCCTCCTGTACTCCATGAGCTTCCTCCCGTTCATAAGGGCTAGATCGTACTCTCTCCTGAGCTTCTCATCGCCTGAGATTACTTTCCTTACGATGTCCTCAGGGACATCGAAGAATATATAGCCGGAGGTAGGTTTATGGAGCCTCAGTATAGTCTTCGCCAGAGTAGTCTTCCCGCAACCCGATTCCCCAACGAGCCCGAAGGTCTCCCCCTTGTTTATCCAGAGATCGACTCCATCGACCGCCTTAACCCATGCCACAGGCCTCTTCAAGACTCCACCTAGTACGGGAAAATGTTTCTTCAAGCCTACTGTCCTTACGAGACTCATTCCTCTTCAACTCCCTCGGAATGATAGAGGAAGCAGGCTACCCACCTACCAGGTCTCACCTGAACTAGCTTGGGCTTCCTGGTGGAGCATATGCTCATAGCCCTCTCGCACCTGGGATGGAACCTGCAGCCCTTAGGTGGATCCACTAAATTCGGGATAGAACCGGGGATATCCTTTATGGGCCTCCCCGGCATTGGTATGGACTCGAGGAGCCCCTTAGTATAGGGATGCATTGGTTCCTTGAATATGGAGTAAACATCCCCTATCTCCACGATATTCCCAGCGTACATCACGGCAACCCTGTCTGAGATCTCAGCGATAACTCCCATATCATGCGTTATATAGATGAGCGTAGTGCCGAACTTCTCCTTGAGATCCTTTATAAGCTCCAGTATCTGAGCTTCCACAGTCACATCGAGGTTAGTCGTCGGTTCGTCCGCTATGAGGACCTGGGGGTTGCAGGATAGGGCCATCGCTATAACTATCCTCTGCTGCATTCCCCCGCTCAACTCATGCGGGTACATTGAGTAGACTCTCTCGGGATCGGGTATCCCCATAAGGCTGAGGAGTCTGACTACTTCCTTCCTCGTCTCCTCTTTTATCGGGTTCCAGTAGAATCTCCTGAGTAATGGCACCCTCTTTACGAACTTAACAAGCCAATCGTCCTCAGATCTGCTCAATATATTCCTGCTGAATCCCTTCGAAGATTCCAGGGCCCTTTTCTTCATCTCATCTAGCCTATGTATCAATATGGCCTCTGCGACTTGGTCCCCTACCTTATAGACAGGATTTAACGCTGCTGTCGGATCCTGGAATATTCTAGCGATCTCTGATCCCCTGAGCTTCCTGATCTCATTTTCTGGCATCTCAGTGAGCACGTACTCCACTCCTTCCTTCCTATAGATAACCCTCCCCCTCGTGATCTTCCCCGGTGGGGGGACCATATTCATCAACGCATAAGTAGTGACCGACTTCCCGCTGCCCGTCTCACCAACGATGCCTAGAGTCTCGCCGCTCACGACATCTAGGTCTACGCCATCTACAGCTTTAACTACGCCCTCATACGTGTAGAACCTGACATAAAGGTCTCTCGCCTCTATAACGTTCATGGGATCACCTCCTCCTGAGGGTCGGGTCCAATATGTCCCTGAAGGCATCTCCCAGGAGATTCCACCCTAGCACGAACATGAAGATGAATATCCCCGGATAGGTGTAAGTATACCAGTACGCGAATGGATCTCCAGGAACGCCGAGGAGCCAGTTCCTTGAGAGGGCTATGAGCTGGCCCCAGTCTGCATAGCCCAAAGGAGCTCCTATACCGAGGAAGCTCAGGGCCGATGCCGTGAGCACCATGGACCCCATGTCGAGAGTAGCCACAATGAAAACAGGAAATATACTGTTCGGTAGTATGTGCTTGAATAATATCCTGGAGTGAGAGCAGCCCATCGCTCTAGCAGCTTCCACGTAATCCTCCACCTTGACTTGGAGCACTCCAGCCCTGACTAGCCTCGCGTACGTAGGCCAACCGACGAGCATCAACGCTATTATGACGTTATCGAGGCTCTGGCCTAAGGCTATCACGAATGCCATCGCGAGTATGAGGCCGGGTATAGCGAAGATTATGTCGACTATCCTCATAAGTATATCGTCTAGGAGACCTCCGAAGTACCCGGCTAGAGCTCCCACGAGGATCCCTATTAGGAGGGAGCCGGATACCCCTAGGAAACCTACTCTGAACGCAGTTATCGTCCCCCAAACGCAACCATAGAAGAGATCATACTGACCTTCTGTGAGTCCGAAGGGATGCTCAGGACTCGGAGGGGAAGGGGTGGGGACATAACCGAACCTCGGTATCTCGAAAGGGTCCCTGCCCGGTCTCGGAGGGGCTATATAAGGCGCTAGAACGGCCAGTAGTATGAAGAATAGTATTATTGATGTGCCTATCAGGGAAAGAGGGCTCTCTCTTATCCTCTTGAGCATGAAGACTAGTTCTTTATACCAAAACCTCTCTCTTATCGGGACTCTCTTAATTGAGGAGCTCATTGGAGCCTCACCCTCGGATCTATGTATGCGTAAAGCACATCGACTATCAAGTTAGCTATCACGAAGATCACTCCTGTGAATAGCGCGAATGCTAGGACTGAGGGTATATCCAGCTGCTCCGCGGCATGGGCGGCCCAGTAACCTATACCCTTGAGCTCAAATACAGTCTCAGTTATTACGAGGCCCGTCATGAGACCAGCAGTCAGTATCCCGGCAAGTGTGACGACGGGTATGAGGGCATTCCTCGTCACATGCTTGTTTATTATGACGTCCTCATCGACCCCCTTCGACCTAGCTGCTATCACATACTCCTTGTGAAGTTCCTCCAGCATGCTGGACCTCATCACTCTCATTATTATCGCGTTATCCACTATGACGAGGTTAAGCACGGGCAGGAAGAGGTGCCTCAGGGCATCGAAGAAGACGAAGAGATTACAGTTCAGCAGGGCATCTATCGTATATAGCCCAGTGTAAGTGACCCATCCCGGGGACCTCACGATGGCTTGAGCCTCAGGGCTCAGCCTACCGGGTGGAAATATACCTAAAGCCCCGTAAAATACCGCTAGCAAGATTATAGCTGACCAAAATATCGGGAGGGACCAGCCAATTATTGCGAGCACTCTAGATATATGATCCGGGAGCTTGTCCCTATGAATAGCTGATATCTTCCCGAGTTTTATTCCGACTAGCACGATGAATGGAGCTGCATATAGTGTGATCTCAAGCGAAACTGGCCATAATTCCGTGAATGCTCTCGCCACAGGTATGTTCAAGGATTTTGAGTAACCAAGGTTACCTTGGAGCACGTTTGAGAGCCAGGTGAAGTACTGTTCATGAGGAGGTCTGTTGAGCCCGTACTTCTCTATTATCTCATAGATCCTAGCTGCGCCCTTCGGGGAGGTTACGTAGAGCGCAGCTCTCTGTTCTGGGGTGAAAGCGAGCGATATAATGAATACGAGGATCGAGACCCCGAGGAGAGTAGGTATCATGAGGAGAAGCCTCCTGATTATGTAAGTGACTAACCTCAGAGTACCACCTCCCTAAAAAGACACTGTAAAAAAATATAAAGGGGAGTACTCAGCCCTTCCATAACGGGTATGCGTAGATTCCTGGGTAGATCGGGTTGTAGTACCAGCCATGCACCCAATCTCTCTCATAGTGTCTTCCTAAGGGCTGATCCACTATCACGCTAGGTACGTCCTCATAGTATATACGCGTGAGCTCCCTGCATATATCCTCCCTCTTCTTGGGATCTATAGTCGTTATCAATTCTTCGACTAGCTTGTCTACTCTCTCGTTCTTGTACTTCTGCCAAGCCGCGAAGGTCCCTGAGGAGTGCATGTATGGGAAGACGAAGTTATAGGGATCTGGATAGTCAGCGAGCCACCCTATTATGAAGACAGGTAACTCTCCCCTGACCATTGCCTTCAAATATTCGGGCCACTCTACTGCCCTAACTTCTATCTTGAACTTCGGGTTTATGCTCTCCACCTTATCCTTTATCATCTCAGCTAGTGTCTTCCTCTGAACGTTCCCAGTATTGTAAAGGATCGTGAGCTTGAACCCCTTCTCCCAAAGCTGTCCGTTCCATGCTTTCTTGAAGTATTCCTCCGCTTTCTTCAGGTCGAAGGTGTACATAGGCATGTCCTTGAAATAGCCAGGTAGCCCCTGCGGTATCGGACCTGGAGTCCTTATGGCCTCGCCGAACCAAGCCTCCTCTATGTACCTATCATAGTCTATGGAATGGACGAAAGCGAGCCTCACATTCTTATCCTGGAAGAAGTTGGGCGGTATGCCCTCACCGTCGAGCTTCCCGCTGCCTATGTATGGGGAAGTCGGGGATATGTTGAAGTTGAAGAACAGGGCATCATTTGCTACAGTAGGTAGATCCTTGATTATCCTTATCCCAGGCTCTCCCTCAACCTCCTTCATATTCTGCCTAGGTACATAAGCGATATCAACATCACCCCTGAGGAACATTAGCTTCCTAGTGGACCACTCATCTACCTTCATTATTATGAACTCTGAGAAGTTGGCGGGACCGCGCCAGTACTGGTCGAACCTCTTCAGCACTACCTGCTTCCCATGCTCCCACCTATCCAGCATGAAGGGACCTGAGCCGCAGTCCGCCTCCTGGAGAGGCGGGTTCTCTGGGTTGTTATACTTAGTCCAGTTCTTCTCAGTGCCGTCCCAATCTCCATGAGCTATCGCACACTGCTTATCGACTATACTGCTCCAAGTCTGAGATAGTATCTGGAAGAGCGTGGTGATTGGATATGGCTTCTTCAGATGCAATACAACGCTATCTCCCTGGACTTCCACAGCCTTATCTATATCCTCAAAACTCACAATTATGTTCCCTTTCTCATCCCTCGTCGACTGAACGCCCAGGAGCGGGTCTAAGAGCATCCATGAGGGCCCTCCATCCCTGTCCATCACTAGGACCCTCTCGAGCGAGTACTCGACATCCTCAGGAGTAAGCTCCCTTCCCGAGTGGAATTTGATACCCTTCCTTATCGGGAATATTATCGTAGTGCCATTGTCCTTGATGAGACCGTTCTCAAACGATGGTACCTGCGTCGCGATCATGGGGACGAACTTATCCACGCTCTCCCTATCGAAGAATATGAGGGTCTCGTACATATTGAAGATGACTTCCCCACTCGCTGTGTCGTAGGCCCAGGCGGGGTCGAGGGTCTCCGGTTCCCCTATAGTCGCTTCTATGAGCTTATCGGGATTCTTGATAGCTGGCGTCACTGTTGTAGTATTTGTCGGAGTTGGCGTCGGAGTTGTTGGTGTTGTCACTGTCGGAGTTGGTGTAGGAGTCTTGGTCGGCGGCAACGTTACGTAATAGAGAGCTGCTGCAATTAGAATTACTACTATCACTCCTAGTATCACTAATAGGGATCTCCTACTCATGAGAATCACCTATCAGGATTTGGTAGTATAATAACTATCCTTAAAAGATATAAGTATTTCGGTTCTTGTAGTACTTCCTCTGTGTCTCTTCATCCAAGGGGCATAGAAGAATGATAATGAGGTCACATTAATCCGGGGACAAATTAGTGTATATTAAAATCTTTCGGCGGTAACCATTATTTCATAAAAATTTCTCAAGAAATTATCTTATATGTTAATCGAAGCCCTCGTCCTATATGCTAGGGATAGGAGCCGTTGTCGGGTAGTTAACATTTACTACCCGTTCCATCTCGGATAGCACTGTTGCTATCCTCGATGGCTTTTCAGGGGCAACAGTTCCTCTCATCCTGTGCATGCCCATTCGGTGCTACTTACCACCACATACCGGGCGCGGAGAATTAAGGATCTTCTATTTATAAACATTGCGAGTATGACACATAAGAGTCATAATAGTTAACTTTTTGGGAACTGCTGACGAACCCTCGCTCACTATCTTTTTTATTATCACGCGGCATGATCCCCTAGTATGAGGGCATACATAGGGAGGTCCCTAGGCACATTCCTTGAATTGATGATCTTCAGCGCTAACAAGTTACTCTGGCTCAGTAGCCCGAGCTTATCCCCGAAGTACGCTCAGAAGCTCGTAGATCTCGCTAAGAAGGGAGTAGATATTAAGGTTATAACTAGCGCTTACAAGAATGAGGAGGCCGTCAATATAATAAAGAACTCATTGAAACCCGAGAGGAACGCTAGAGGGGAGATAAGGAGTGATTGGATTATTCCTACTCTGGACTACCTAATCCTCAAGAAGGACTCATCCATCCAGAAGGTGAAGATGTACATAATCGATGGGAAGCAAGCGATAATAGGGTCTCTGAGCCTGACTGAGGTAGAGCTCTACAACAGCATAGAGCATATAGTTATCTTAGATGACCCGAGGGATGTGGAGAAAGTGATGGATGACTTCATATCTCTGTGGAGGCTTTACGTAGGGCTCGGGGATGATTTCATGGAGTGCACAAGGTCCTTCCCGAGTAAGTTCTTCGTATCTAGGATAACTTAAGCAATGATGAGGAGACCTCAGCTACCAGCTTGAGTTTCCTCAGGGAGATATCATAGGAGTTCTTCAATCCTCTGAGGCCTCCGAAACCGCAATCAGCACTCACTAAGTCCACTCTAGGCCCGAATCTCTCCAAGATCTCCCTCAGCAGCGAGCTGACCTCTTCCAAAGACTCCACCTCCGGGTTCCTAGCGCTCACAACACCTGGTGAAATTATCTTATCGTATTCCTCGAGCTTCTCCCTGCTGAAGGACTTCATGTTCTCCCTAGTATCGTGAAATTCGTGACTCAAGTACTTCACTGGTACTCTCATCAATATATCGGATAATAGAGGGGATATCCTCCCGCAGACGTGCATTCCAGTATCTGATTCCGCTCCGCTGAATACCTCCTCATAGATCTCGACGATCTCCCTCTCGGAGTAGCCAAATATCTTCCTACCGACTATGAGGCCCAGCGCTGGTTCATCTACGAAGACGTAGCCTATCCCCTTACGTGAGGCCCAATCGACTAACTTCCTCACATAAGGGACGAAGAACGAGAAGACAGCATCCTTATTAGTTATCATAGAGTCCATGAGGCCCTCTCCAATCACTTTGCTCGCTAAAGTGAGGGGCCCGGTCACTGGGAGCCTCAGGCCCCTGGGATCGGCTTTAGATCTCTCCAAGAATGATTCTACTTCACTCATATCTATTATAGGCTCATCTAGGCTCAGAGCCTCATATCTGTCCTCCTTAACTTTCCTCAACTTCCCGCTGGATGCCAGAGGATCTAGGTAAATCTCCGTGAAGCTCTTGAGCTGAGGAATAGGGGGAACCGATATCCCTGAGCTGACAGTATCGAGATAAGCCCTCAGCATATTATCCTGCGAGTGCTCTAGGGGATAGCTCCCGACGTGAGAGGATCTCATAACCTCACCTCAGCTTACCGTATCTATCGCACTAAAAGCTTAAGTCGAGTCCCGTTTGAAATACGAGTGCTCAACTTAGATGCTGAGACTAAGCTGACATGTCTCCTAGGCCATCCCGTGAAGCACTCAGCCTCTCCAGCGATCCATAACTCCTCTTACAGGGAATTAGGACTGAACGCAGTCTATCTAGCTTTCGATGTCCTCAGGATAGATGTAGCTATCGAGGGTCTGAGGGAGTTAGGCGCTGTGGGTTGCAATATAACTATACCGCACAAAGAGAAAGTGATAGAGCTCCTTGACTCCTTAGATGAGAGATCTAACTTAATAGGAGCTGTTAATGTCATAAAATTCGGGGATGAGCTTTCAGGGTTCAACACTGATGTAGATGGTGTGGATTACAGCTTGGAGCTCCTGGGGATTAGGAGCGGGGAGAGCGCCTTAATACTCGGGGCCGGGGGAGCTGCTAGGGCGGTCCTAGCCTCAATCTCAGGGAAGTTCTCCAAAGCTTATATATCATCCAGGGACATAGGGAGGGTCGAGAGGTTAAGGGAGCTGTGCCTCAAGCTCGGGATAGAGTGCATCCCCTTACCCTGGGAGGCTAGGGAGCGGGTCTTGGATAGAATCGAGCTGTTAGTGAACGCGACCCCACTCGGGACATGGGGAGAGGGGGTGCCTGTGGATGCGAGTAAGCTGAGCGGTATCGCGGTACTGGACCTAGTCTACAACCCACCCGAGACGGAGTTAGTGAGGATAGCCAGGGAGAGGGGGTGCAGGGCCATTGGAGGTCTTAAGATGTTAATTAGGCAAGCTGCAGTTTCCGAGAGGATATGGTTCGGGGTAGAGCCCGATGAGAGTGTCATGGAGGAAGCCGCCCTGAGGTTCCTGGGTGGTCTCGATGGGAGTAGCCAGGGTCAACGGTGCGATAACAATAGTTAATGCGATAGCTTCGTGGAAGGGGGCTTCAGTCGGGATAGAGATGGGAGTAGAGGCTAGAGCTCGCGTTTCAGATGATCTCTCAGTTAGCCCATATGATCCCCTCGTCATTGAGGCAGTTAAAGAGGCATTGAGCTTCGTGGGGGGTGAGGGAGCGAGTGTAGAGGTCAGCTCGAATATACCAGTTGGATGGGGGCTGAAGAGCAGTAGTGCAGTAGCTAATGCAGTGATTTTAGCTGTTTTAAGTGCTTATGATAGGAAGATAGGGCTCATAGAGGCGATTAAACTCTCAGTGAGGGCCGCTAGGAGGGCAGGTGTCACTATAACTGGAGCTATGGACGATGCTTCCGCCTCTATGCTAGGAGGCTTAACTGTAACTGATAACTCTAAGGACCAATTGATAATGAGGGTACCCCTTCCAGAGCTAGATGTAGCGATATTGCTACCTTCATGGGAATCATCCAGGCCCAAATCCACTATAGATGCCTCTAGATTGAGGAAATACTCTAAAATAACTGATTCCCTGATAGAGATCCTCCCGAGTAGGATCTGGGAAGCCATGACGCTGAACGGCCTCCTATACAGCAGGGCCCTCGGTTATAAGGACGATCTAGCCCTGAGAGCTATCGAGCTAGGGGCCCTGGGGGCGGGCCTCTCGGGGACCGGGCCAGCTATAGCTGCGGTATGCAGAGATTGCAGTGATGTGATCGATTACTGGTCAGGCTTCGGCAAAGTTATGAGGAGCAGGATAACGAACAATCCCGCGAAAATTTCTTAGGTGAATCATCTATTGCCGCTCGGGAGTTCCCTCCAGTTGAATACTCTGACGTTCCACCTCACGAAATCAGGTAAGAGGGAGAAGTAAGTCCTGTTCAGATACCTCTCGTCAGCCAGCAGGAATATAGCTTCATCCTCATGAGACCTCACGGCCCTACCTAATGCTTGAGATGCTTTCCTCAGGGCGGGGACTACGTAGGAGAGGTATCTGCCTCTCCTCCTCCCGTAAATCCTCTCGTAGTATTCTATCATGACCCTAGTCTTCGTCGTAAGCCTATCGAAGGGTATGCCTAGTAACATTATGCCCTCCAGCTCCTCCCCCGGGAAATCAGCTCCCTCAGCGAACCTCCCTCCAGCTGGCGCTATAAGTAGACCCTCCTTCCCCTGCCTGGGGAGGTCCTTGAACTCCCTCAGGATCCTACTAGCTTCATCCCCGCTCATATTCCTATCCTCAGAGTAAGTTAACTTCCCAGCTTCCTTAGCTAACTCGATTATACCGCTGATCACCTCCCCCTGTATCCTGTAGCTCGCTGTGAATATAGCCAAGTTCCCGGGGATGCTCAGGAACCTCTCAACTACCTTCAGGTACCTCTTGAGCATCTCATCAGATAGCTCCTCACCTCTCGTGCTCACTCCCCTAACTATGACTGTGGAGACCCTCTCAGGATCCGCTATAGATGGTACGCTCATTCTAGAGAAATTATCGATCCCTACGACATCAGAGAAAGCATCTATAGGCTCTAGAGTACCGGACATGAAGATTACTGACCTGAAGTCCTTCCATATCGTGGAGAGGAAGCCCCTGACTCTCATATCCCAGACTTCCAAGCTAGGCTCATCCTCAACTGAGTAGAGGTAAGCGACCCCCTCCTCCCCAGATTTCTCGAGAGCCGCTATCAGGAACTCTGCCACTGAGTTCAGGTAGGATCTAGGCTCCTTCCCCCTCTTGACTTGATCTGAGTAAACTATATCGACTAGCTCGTGGAACTTCTTAAGGTCATCGGGCCCTAGATCGGTAGAGGAGAGCATCTCATTTAGATCGAAAGTACCGTCCTCGCCAACAGCTACACTGCGTATGAAATCCCTCATTGATATGAGCTTCCTCCTCAGGCCTAGGGAGTCCCTCGGATCGTACCTCTCATCCTCCTTTATAGCCCTCTCCAAGCTCGTGAGCGATATGGATTTGCTGTTGAGTTCCATAGCGACCCTATCTATGTTATGGGCTTCATCTACTACTAGGAATGACCTCCTGAAGCTGACCTTATGCCTGATCGCCCAACCGAGCGGTGAGAGTATGTAATTGTAGCTCAGGGAGATTAAGGAGGCTTCCTCGAGCAGCATCATCTGCAAGAAGTAAGGGCAAACTTGAATACTCTCAGCTGCTTTCAGTATCTCTGAGAATACCATCGGCCCTTCTATTTGGAAGTAATCTAACTTCTTGAGGTTCCTGAAATAGGGGCAGCTCTCCCTCCTCAGCCTGCACAGGTTACTCACTCCCTCGTAGCTGGATATGTTCATCCTCCTAGCGAGCAAGCACATATCTTTCTTTCCCCTGAATGAGAATCCAAATACTTCAAACTTCCTGTTTATCACTTTTAGCTCTTCTATCGGCCTATCAGTCTCGTTCCCAGTTCTAACGGCCCATATTATCTTGCCTCCATTCAACTCGCTCAAGAGGGCTGATAGGACCACTGGGGTCTTCCCGAATCCAGTGGGGGCGTGCAGGCAGAAGTTCTCCCCTCTCCTCACCGCACTCCTTATAGCTTCCATTACCTCCTCTTGATGTTCCCTGGGCTTGTAAGGGAAGTGCTCCATTCCTCTCCTAACTCACGGTAAATAGATAAAACCTTAATCGCCCCAGAGCTTTTAAGGGCCCGCATCATTTGACTCGTATGGGAGCTAGGATAGGTGTAGTGGTCTCGGAGCTCAACTCGAGGGTGACTGAGAGGATGCTGGGCAGCTTACTGGATCAAGCCGATCGACTTGGAGTAGAGGTAAAGAGGGTATGCAAGGTCCCAGGACTGTTGGATGCTCCATTAGTAGTTAAGGAGCTTTTGAAAATGGATGAGATTGATGCGGTCATACTACTCGGCTCTATAGTTAAGGAGACATCATTGGAAGATTACATATTCAATCAAGTGATATCGAAGCTCATAGACCTATCGCTGCACTATGAGAAGCCCGTCTCATTCGGTATATCCGGGCCGGGGATATATTGGAGCGAGCGTCTCTCCAGTCTAGGCGCTGAGGAGTACGCTAAGATGTCACTAGAGGCCGCCCTCAATAACTTGAATTTATTGAGGGAGCTGAGGGGGAGATGAAGTTATTCCCATTCGGAGCTCTCCTCAATGATATATTAGTGGTAGCGGATCTCCACTTAGGCTATGAGGACGCTCTGAGGGAGAGGGGGGTCGAGCTCCCCTACGAACAATATGGCTTGGTTAAGAGGGAAATAATTAGTTATATAGAGGAATATAGCCCGGAGGTCCTCGTCTTAAACGGTGATGTGAAGCATGAGTTCAGCGGGGCGCTGAGCCAGGAGTGGAGGGAGGTGATAGACCTCCTGAGGACCCTCAAGGATCTTGTCAAAGTTGAGGTAGTCAGGGGGAACCACGATAACTTCCTGATACCCATACTGAAGAGAGAGGGCGTTGAGATAAGCAGCCCTTACTTGAAGATTCAGGGGCTCCTGATAACTCACGGCCATTTGGATATCCTCATACCAGATGACGTCGAGCTGATAGTGATGGGGCACGAGCATCCAGCTATAACTATGAGGGATGAGATAGGTGCTTCCCATAAGTTCAAGGTCTTCATGGAAGGGGAGTACATGGGATTCAAGTTGCTAGTCGTACCTGCTATCTCACCGCTAGCACCGGGGACGGATTTGCTCAGCGTGAGCAAGAGGGACCTACTATCGCCCATCCTGAGGAAAGCTGATATAGAGAATTTCAAAATAAGAGTAGCTGATAAGGAGGTAGGCGTCGAGGACCTCGGCCCCCTCCGTGCGATAAGGAGAGCAGCTAGAATGATCTCCGATTCAATCTCATGATCTTTTATTAAGCTGAGATACCTCACTCCATGATGAAGTGCGCGGTTTTCGATATAGATAACACTCTATTCGATGCTAGGAGGAGGTTCCATCTAGCTATTTCAGGTTTCAACGTCAGCTCCCCGAGGGAGCTGCCCTTCGAGTTGCAGAGGCAGTTCTGGATGAGGTTCCTCGATCCCGATTTATTCAGCCTCGATATCCCCATAAACAGGAGTATAGAGATGATATTAGACGCTAAGAGCAGGGGGCTCAGGGTAGTGCTGATAACTGGGAGGTACGAGAGCCTCAGGAGGGATACGGAGCTCCAATTGATGCAAGCAGGCATACCATACGATGAGCTCATAATGAGGCCGGATGGCAACTTCCAGAGGGATAGGGAGCTGAAGCCATCCCTCCTCAAGGGTCTGAGTTGCGAGATAGTTGAGTATCATGACGATGATCTAGAGACACTGCTCGAGGTGAGGAAGATAGCCCCAAATTCATTGCTATTCCTCCACAGGCCCGATGGGAGCTTCGAGATAATCTAGGAGTGAGCCCTGGACCATTTCTCCAGGGCTTCCCTCACGTACTCCTCACTCAGCAGGCCGTGAGGAGATTCTACCTCGAATATCCTCCTGGGGATCCTCAATTCGCTGGGATCGAAACCCATCATCTTCTTGAGCTCCAATTTCTCCCTGTAAATCCTCCTCCCAAGTTCCTTAAGCTCATTCTCATCCATCTCGATTCCCAGGGGCTTTAGAGCCCTCAACACGACTTCAGGCTTATATATCCCTCTGACGAAGAGGCAGAGGACGAGTGATGTGAGCACCTGCCTCCAAGACTCCTCTTCAACTAGCTCATCTATTAGCCTCTCGGGGTCTGGATAGTTCTTCCCTAAGTACCTCAGATCCAGTGAGTAGCCAGCGTTATCCAGATGGCTGTGCCTCAGGCCTATTAAGTAGCCTATATGCGCTCCCGGGCCAGTGTGATAACCCGGCATCTCATTACCGCCGAAAGTGAGGGAGAATTCCAACCCACCGTACCTCTTAGCGGCTTCCTCAGTACCTCTCGCTAAACTCTCATAGAACTCATTAGGTTGCTCAACTATGAACTCAAGCATCTTCAAATAAGCCTCCCAATTCCCCCAGTCAGGCTCCACGATGGTCTCCTCCCTCCCTACGATCCCCCTCTTGAAAGCCTCAGTAGCCCAAGCTAATGCGACTCCGGAGCTTATCGCATCTAAGCCGAGGATATCAGTCTCCTCTATCAACCTCAGGAGGCCGTCCATATCGCTCACTCCCAACATACTCCCGAGCGCGTATATAGGCTCATAATCGTATCCTACATACCTCATAGTATAAAAATATTTTTCTTTTGGATGCCTCTCTCTTATGAAAGCTATATGTATACAAGCTATTGGGCAGTGAGCGCAGGCTACTCTCCTAGCTAGAGACCTCTCAGCGAAGCTCTCACCACTTATGTCCTCAGCTCCCTCGAACCTAGCTGAGGATAGGTTCCTAGTCGGGAGGCCCCCTATCTCATTCAGTGGTAGGACGTTCTCAGCAGTCCCCAGATCATGATACTTCCTAGTAGCTTCACTTCTCAAGCACTCCTCGAATATCTCCCTGTATACAGCTCTGTAGCCCCTCATATCCTTGACTTCAACGCTACTCCTACCTCCCAGGACTACGGCTTTCAGCTTCTTCGATCCCCAGACAGCGCCGAGCCCCAACCTACCGAAATGCCTGTAGGTCTCCAGTATAACTGAGGCGTACCTCACCATCCTCTCCCCGGCCCTACCTATCCTCATTATGCTCCTAAGACCGGGCCAGGGCTCCCTCTCCCTCAAGACCTTCCCTATCGTCAGGGAGCTCCTGACTCCCCAGAGGGAGCTCGCATCCTTGAACTCGACCCTTCCATCATGTATAGATAGGTAGATCGGGGTCCTGCTAGCCCCCTTGATCACGATTGCCCCGAAACCAGACATCCTCAATGAAATAGCAGCCCTACCCCCTGCATGGGATTCACCTAAGTTCCCGGTGAGAGGGGATTTGAACATCGCCACTAGCTTAGATGCAGCCGGATAAATCCCTGTGAGAACTCCTATAGCCATCACTATAACGTTCTCAGGGGATAAGGGATCGACCTTGGGGTCTATCTCCTCCTTCAATAGCTGGACAGCTACACCAGTACCGCCCAAGTACTCAGAGAATAGGTCCTCCCTCCTCCTCACGTAATGCTTCATATTCGTCAGGTCCACGTAGAGGACGTCCTCCAGCATTTCAACCACCTAGCTTTATCACACCGTAAGGGCAGAAGTCGACGCATAGGCCACAATGAGTGCATATCACTGGCTTGTCATTGACGCAATCCCAGAAGATAGCTCCGAATGGGCAGGCTTTAACGCAGTACCCACAGCCTATGCATAGCCTAGGATCCAATATGACTCCTCCCCCCTCCCTCGACCTCAGGGCCGAGGTGGGACAGACCTTCATGCACGATGGATCGCTGCAAGCCCTACACACGATGACAGTGAAGCCCCTCTCGACGCCTCCAACGCTCCTCACTCGTATAGCTGAGTAATTCAAGCCAGCATCCCCGAATCTCCTGGAGCAAGCGAACATACACGACATACAGCCTACGCATATATCTGGATCCACGACCTCTAGCCTCAGTCGAATCACCTGCTCATAGGGAGGTCATCTAATAAAGAATTTAAGCGTAAAAGTAGTGAAAATTTTAATTCAATAATACAAATTCTTAATAAAATTTCAACTTAGAGATCCCTGACGTCAATATATGATAGGTCGGGAGTTCTATCGGGGCCCCGAAGGTTTTATGGTGCGAGTTGATCGCACCCGGGGAAATGCTCGCGAGAGCAGTCAAGGAATATAGCAAGGAAGAGGTACTCGAAGTGCTTCATCCAGCTGTAGCTGAGTGGTTCGATTCAAACTTCCCATCCCTAAGCCCTCCCCAGAGGTTAGCGATAGTACCGATAAGTGAGGGCAAGAACGTGCTAATCTCAAGCCCCACGGGCACTGGTAAAACTTTAACAGCATTCCTCTCGATAATAAGCGAGATCATAAGGATGGGGGAGGAGGGGGAGCTCGATGACTCAGTTTACGCTATCTACGTCTCCCCATTGAGGGCACTGAACAACGACATCTACAGGAATCTGGAGGTCCCCCTGAGGGAGATAAGGGAGAGGAACCCGGGAATCCCTGAGATAAGGCATTCAGTCAGGACCGGGGATACTACACCCTCCGAGAAATCCAAGCAGTTGAGGAAGCCCCCTCATATACTCATAACTACTCCGGAGACCCTCTCAATAATATTAACGGCTCCTAAGTTCAGGGAGAAGCTGAAGAGCGTGAGGTGGGTCATAGTAGATGAGATACATAGTTTAGTTGAGAACAAGAGGGGGAGCCACCTCTCACTGTCCTTAGAGAGGCTCAGATATCTGACTGGGAGGGATTTCGTTAGGATAGGTCTATCAGCTACGATAAACCCATTGGAGGAAGTAGCACAATTCCTAGTCGGGTATGAGAACGGCAGACCCAGGGATTGCGTTATAGTTGAGACTAATTGGGCTAAAGCCCTCGATCTGGCTCTCCTCTCTCCAGTCGATGATCTAGTCAATACTCCCAGCGATCTAGTATCATCTAAGATGTATGAACTAATTTCTGAGCTAGTTAGGATGCATAGAACGACCCTGATCTTCACGAATACGAGGAGCGGGACTGAGAGAGTGGTCTTCCATCTCAAGAAGATCATGGAGCCCATCGAGATAGACGAAGCTATAGCTGCTCACCACAGCTCCCTATCCAGGCAGGTGAGGGGGGATGTCGAGGAGAGGCTCAAGAGAGGGGAGTTGAGAGCTATAGTCAGTTCGACCAGCCTGGAGTTAGGCATAGATATAGGTTACATAGATCTGGTCGTGCAGATAGGGAGCCCGAAATCTGTTACTAGGGCCCTGCAGAGAGTTGGTAGGGCGGGCCATAAGCTGCATGAGGTCTCTAAGGGGAGGTTCATAGTCGTAGATAGGGACGATGCCGTTGAGGTAGCTGTCATGCTGAGGGAAGCTATGAGGGGGAGGCTCGATAAGGTCCACATACCGATGAAGCCCCTGGACGTGCTCGCTCAACACATAGTGGGGATGGCCGTGGAGAGGAAGTGGGACGTCAGGGAGGCTTTCGACTTAGTCAGATCGGCCTATCCATTCAGGGATCTGAGCTGGGAGGAGTTCGAGTCCGTACTTAAGTACTTAGCTGGGGATTACGTCCAACTGGAGAGCAGGAAGGTCTACGGGAAGATATGGTACGATGCTATTGAGGGGAAGTTCGGGAGGAGGGGGAAGTACATAAGGGTCATATACGCAGCTAACGTCGGCACTATACCGGATGAAGTCGACGCAAAAGTATACACGACCGATGGGAAGCTAGTCGGGAGCTTGGAGGAGGAGTTCCTGGAGAGGCTACTGCCCGGCGACAGGTTCGTCCTGGGAGGAAGGGTGTATGAGTTCGTCTCAGCTAGGGGGCTGAAAGTGAAGGTGAGGCCTGCATACGATCAGAAGCCGACAGTACCTTCTTGGTTCTCTGAGATGCTCCCCCTAAGTTATGAGCTAGCTATAGAGATAGGGAAGTTCAGGGAGCTCTCTTTCAGGATGCTGGATAGGGGAGAGGATGAGGAGTTGATGAGGATGATAATGGAGATGTCCAACGCTAACGAGAACGCCGCTAGAGCTATATACACATATTTGAAGCAACAGTACCTCTACTTGAAATCTCTGGGATTGAGAGTGGAGGAGATGCCGTCTAACAGGGTCATACTTATCGAGAGCTATGTCGATGAAGCAGGTAGGACTCACCAAGTGACCCACTCTCTCTTCGGCAGGAGGGTTAATGACGCCCTCTCTAGGGCTCTAGCTTACCTAGCTGGGAGCAGGCTGAGGAGGAACCTCGGTATCTCCGTCATGGATACGGGTTTCTCAGTCATATACCCTAGGGGAGTTGAGCCCGTCGCTAGGATAGATGAGCTCACTGAATACGATCTCAGGGAGCTCCTAAAGAGGGCAGTTGAGAAGACAGAGCTCCTGAGGAGGAGGTTCAGGCACGTAGCTGCGAGGGGTCTGATGATCCTGAGGAATTATAAGGGGCATGATATAAGCGTTAATAAGCAGCAGATAAGCGCTCAGAATCTCCTGAAGGTAGTTAGCGAGATAGGAGAATTCCCCCTCCTCAAGGAAGCTTATAGGGAGATAATGGAGGATTATATGGATATCAGAGGGGCTCAAGAAGTCTTAAATGGGATAAGGAGCGGTGAGATAAGGGTAGTGGATTTGGGGAAGCTCGATGTACCCACACCCTTCGCTCACGGCATAATACTCGAGGGCTTGAGCGACCTAATATTCATGGAGGATAAGATGAGCGCCCTCAGGAGGTTCCAGAGAGAAATTGAGAAGATTTTGAGGGAATGATATCAAAAGACTTCGAAACTTATCGCTTCAACTGGACATGATTTAGCAGCTGTCTCGACACATTCTTTAAGCTTATCATCCACCTCCCCGATCGAGATCTCATCGTTAGTCTCCGAGGAGAACTCCGGGACTATCCTGTTCTTCCCGTCCTCAAGGACGAAGACCTCCGAGCAGAGGGTGGGGGCGACACCGCAACCTATACAGAGGGACCTATTTACCTTAACTCTGATCGGCATATCCCACTGCGAAGTAGCTCTTAATAAAGTTAACGGCGTTATATAAATTTTAATTTACGAGTTGACTCGGATTCCAGAGGAGCATGCCGATATGCCAGAGGGATTGCCCTGATGCCTGCTCTCTCATAATAGAGGGGAATGAGCTAAGAGGGGATCCAGGACATCCTGTGACCCGGGGCTTCGCTTGTAAGAAGGCCAAGAACTTCATGAGGTATTACAGGGAGAGGAGAGTGCTCTATCCTCACTTGAGGGTGGGAGATGGTTTCGAGAGGATAAGCTGGGAAGAGGCCCTAAGCATGATCTCGGATAGGCTGAAGTACGTTATCGAGAATTACGGCCCGGAGGAGGTCTTAGTTTACAATTACTCTGGTACAACTGGCTTAATAAACTATCATTACCCTCTTAGGCTCTTCAACGCTATAAAGGCCACTCTAGTCAAGCATACTCTCTGCGATGAGGCCGGTGAGCTCGCATTAGAACTTCACTTCGGATCTAAGTATGGAGCATTCCCTGAGGACATGGAGAGAGCGAAGCTCCTCGTCATCTGGGGCGCTGACCTATCATCCACGAGCATTCACGCGTACAGAATAGCTGCTGACCTCAGAGCTAGGGGGGAGATATATGTCGTGGATCCGAGGGTCACTAAGGCCTCTATGCTAGGTAAGCATCTGAGACCTAAGCCGGGCACGGATACGCTACTAGCGGCTGGAGTCTCCTGGTATATAATAAACGAGTTCGGGGTCGATTCAGGATTCATAGAGAAGTACACTGAGGGTTTCGATCATTATGCATCGCTTATCTCGAAATACAATCCGGATCTCGTTGAAAGGCTAACATCCGTCAGCAAGAAGGAGATAAGGGATCTGGCGGAGAGCTACTCGGAGCTTAAGCCCAGCGTGACTTACATAGGGAAGGGAGTCCAGAAGACCAAATACGGCGCTGAGGCCGTGAGGCTGATATCCTTAATCCCGGCGTTAGTGGGAGTGCATAGGGGCTTCTTCTACTCTAACTCCTGGAGGGATTTCGATACAGATTACTTGGAAGCCTCCCACCTCGGGAGCGGGAGGAAGGTGAATATGCTTGACGTCCCCCGCTTGCTAGCTGACGGCAAATTCAAGTTCATATATATCTACAACTCGAACCCGGCTGCAACTCTCCCCAATGCGGCTCTCTTCAGGAAAGGAATGATGAGGAAGGACCTCTTCAAGGTAGTCCACGAAGTAGTTTGGTCGGAGACCGCGAAGCTAGCGGATATCGTGCTCCCAGCGACGAGTATGCTGGAGCAGGATGACTTCGTGGCCAGTTGGTGGCATCAGTACTTCGGTTACAGCAGGAAGGTAATGGAGCCCATGGGGGAGAGCAAGCCAAATTGGTGGGTTACTAATGAGTTGGCTGAGAGAATGGGTCTTGAATGGCTCAAGGAAGATCCTATGGATGCCATAAGGAGAGCTCTCTCTAAGAGCAGGATGATAAAAAATTTCGAGGAAATTCTGAATAAGCCTTATGTAAAACTGGAATATCCTCCAAAAGATCTCTATCAAACGCCATCAGGAAAAATAGAATTTTATAGCAAGATCGCGGAGGAGCTCGGATACTCCCCTCTGCCGGTAGTAGCTTGGGAGGAGGTGGATGATGATTATCCGTTGTCGGGTAGTTAACATTTACTACCCGTTCCATCTCGGATAGCACTGCTGCTATCCTCATTGATGGCTTTCAGGGGCAACGGGGCTCCCCTCATCCTGTGTATATGCCCATTCGGTGCTACGT
>JAJHQZ010000011.1 GCA_020833055.1 Candidatus Korarchaeum sp.
GAGAACGGGGGAGATGGTGAGATAAGGAAAGCTGAGTTCATAGAGAGGCTAGCGAGGGGCATGGGGCTTCATGTGGAGAGAGTCGATGCTGAGGATAGCAGAGTCCCCTCCGGGATCAGGCCGAACATAATAGTGAGGTATGAGGGGAGGAGCGGGAGGAACATATGGATAGTCAGCCACATGGACGTAGTCCCACCTGGGAAGGGCTGGAGCTCCGATCCCTTCAAGCCCATAATCAAGGAAGGGAAGATATATGGGAGGGGGACTGAGGACGATGGGCAGGCCATAATATCCTCTCTTTACGCTGTGAAGGCTCTAGCGGATCTCAAGGTAAGGGCGGATTACGGCCTGAACCTGGCTATAGTATCCGATGAGGAGACTGGGAGTAGGTACGGGATATTGCACTTGATATCCGAGGGGATATTCTCCAAGGAAGATCTAATACTAGTCCCCGACGCCGGCAATAAGGACGGGACTATGATAGAGGTAGCTGAGAAAGGCATACTCTGGATCAGGGTGACTGTGAGGGGAAAGCAGGCTCACGCGAGCACTCCGGAGAAGGGATTGAACGCCCATAGGATAGGGATGAAGCTCGCTCTAGCAATAGATGATGCCCTCCACTCTAAGTTCAATGAAGTAGATGAGCTCTTCGATCCCCCTGTGAGCACATTCGAGCCCACGAAGAGGGAAGGGGGTGTGGAGAACGTGAACACGGTTCCCGGGACCGATATAGTATACTTCGATTGCAGGATCCTCCCTAGATACGATATAGATGAAGTCCTGGAGACTGCTAAGAAAATAGCGAAGGCTTTCGAGGTTTACGGAGCCGATATAACTGTGGAGGAAGTTGAGAGGAGCGAGCCCTCATTCACGGACCCGGAATCGGAGATAGTCAGGAGGATAAAGAGAGCGGTGAAACTATTGAGGGGGAAGGAAGCCAAGCCGATGGGAATAGGAGGAGGTACGTGTGCTGCTTATCTTAGGAGAGCCGGTCTCCAAGCTGTTGTCTGGATGACGACTGAGGAGACAGCTCATCAACCCGATGAGTATTGCGTAATAGATAATATGGTCGAGGACGCTAAGGTGATGGCATCCCTGGTCCTCGATGAGCTATGAAGCTCCTCAATGAGACCTTTCAATGCTCAACTTTTTATTGAGGGATCCCTGAGTAAATGTCAGAGCGTCCCAGGAGTAAGGGCTTCGTGGGTTTCCTGTTCGTAGCTTTCATGTCCTCGGGTTGGGAGTGGGAATCCTAATAGGCGAAGTCGCCCCCGCGTTATTCGTTGGTATGGGGCTCGGTTTCTTGAGCATGGCTATCCTAGATGCTATTATCAAGGAGCCCGCGGAGGAAGGATCTGAGTATGAGAGAGCTGTAGAATCTTATGTGGGGAGAGGTGGATCCATAGGATTCGTCAGCAGCTCCCAAAAAGTTAACTATATATGACTCTCGTGTCATACTCGCAATGTTTATAAGTAGGAGATCCTTCATTCTCCCGTGCCCGGTATGTGGTGGTAAGTAGCACCGAATGGGCACGCTCAGGATGAGGGGAGCCCCGTTGCCCCTGAAAGCCATCGATGAGGATAGCAACAGTGTTATCCGAGATGGAACGGGTAGTAAATGCTATACCCGACAACGGAATATAATCCTGGCCCTGCTCGGTATAGGTTTCATCCTAGGGGGATTATCCATCCTCACAGGCTTCGAGATAGAATGGAGGATCCTCGGTGGAGCCCTCATAATATTGCTCGGTATCTGGTTCATAATATTAGCTATGAGAGCTATTGTGAGCTCGAAGTCTAGTTGATCTCATCGAACTTCGTGCTAAGCTTTTAGATTCGTCTGCGATAGCTTGAGCTCTGATCATCGAGATCCGCTGGGAGGTCATATTAGTGGCATGCACTGGATGACCTGCTCAACGATCTAGCGAAAGATCCTAAAAATTATCGGGGAGTGGGGGACAAAACTTTATTATATTTTACCTCTTCAGTCCATATGCCCATCGAGGATATAGTGAGTGGTAAGCTCCCGAAGGGCTCTCAAGTGGAGCTGGAGGGCACGATAACCGAGCTTTTACCGATATTCCTGATGGGAGGATCCTCATATGAGAGGTTCTCGCTGGAGGATGGTACTGCTAGAATAACGGTAATCATGCCATCATCAGATATCTACCTCCTCCCGGGTGATAGGGTCAGAGTGGTTGGGAGAGTCAGGCCGTGCCCTTACGCTCCAGCTGTGAATTGCATCGAGACCGAGAGCGAGTACGTGGAGATAAAGGAGTGGAAGTGGATAGAGCCGAGTGAGAGGAGGAGTGAGAACAGGAAGGGCCCCTTCAATATTAGCGTGCTCCTCCACATGACTAGGCTGGATGAGGAAGTGATAAGGGGGATAGTTGAGACAGATCTAGATCCCGTTAGGATAAGGGAGAGGTTTGAAAGCTGTATAAATTCAGGGGAGAGTTGCGATCACTTGCTAGATATGCTCTCCGCTATGACGATGTACTCCATATTCCTGAGGGATTTGGATGCAGCGAGCTCAGTTAGGATGACCCTGAAATTATTGGAAACTCTGCCTATAGGTAAAATACTGAACTTACTGTCCGATATGGTGGAGACTCTAGTGAGTAGGGAGGGCCTGGCCCCCTATCTATCCGGAGAGGGTAAGGGGATCGTCGAGAGGTATCCTGTAGCTGATGAATCGAGCTTGAAGGAAGTAATTGAGCTCAGAGGCCTAGCTGATCGCCTAATAAATGATTTAAGGGAGGGAAAGAAGGAATTCATCGTTCTTGAATTCTCGAGGGGCGAGGAACTGGAGAAGATAAGGAAGGTCGTTGAGATAGTCGCTGGGATAACTGGGTCCAGATTGCTCCTACTATATGCATCCTCAGTGGCTGAGGATACCCATAATATCCTCTCCGAGATAAAGGAGACTTCTAAAAACTTGAGGGAGGATGAGAGAGCTATCCTATACTTAGAAGCCCCTGAGCTCCTATTTCCGAATGAGAAGATGCTCGGTCTGCTGAAATTACCCGCTGAGGCTCTTGAAGGAGTATCCGATCTCAAATCGGAGTTCTCTAAGGTATTCAGGGAGCTCTCCAGCAAGATATTGATAGTGGCAGCGACTGTCTCTAGCTCTATGATAGATGGGAACTCCATAGGGAGGCCCGTGGTAATACCGCTTGAGACCGGCGTTGAGATCGCTAGCGATATGGAGTACAGCATCTAAAAATTTTGTATAACTTTTTCAATCTTTAATCATTAATGGGCTCATATCTTTAATATTATCCCCATGGGGCTCATCCTACGCTGGGCGCTTCTTTAAGAGCAAGTTACCCCCCTAACTAACTTAGGGGGGTAACTAGATGTACTTCGACCCCGAGCCTAAGACCAAGAGGGAAGACCTCTTCGATATGGAGGCGGAGCTAAGGGAACTCTCAGATGGCCTCAAGTGGGGGAAGCTTGTTATAGTGACTGGTCTAAGGAGATATGGGAAGACATCGCTCATATTGACATACCTGAATGAGGAGAAGCTCGACAATATCTTCCTCGACTGCAGGCTCCTCCCTCCGGGGATGATAAGCATGGGCTCCTTCCTCGAACTATTGGAAGCTGAGCTCACTAGGAAGTCATGGGCTAGAAGGATATTGAGCAGAGTTGAGGGCATAAGCATATCCGAGATAGGGATAAGATTCAAGGAGAGGGATCTCAACTCCCTAGTAAGTGTCTTACATGCATTGGAGGGGAAGATCTTAGTCATAGATGAAGCCCAGGAGCTGAGGAGATCGAGGCATAGGTTCGATTCTATAATAGCTTACGCTTACGATCACCTCGACCTCAAGATAATCTTATCGGGCTCTCAAGTCGGCTTATTATATAGGTTCCTCAGGGTGGACGATCCCGAAGCCCCTCTTTACGGCAGACCCTTCAAGGAGGTGAGGATGAGGAAGCTGAGCGATGAAGAAGCCATTGATTTTCTGAGGAAGGGATTTGAGCAGGCTGGAATGAAAGTAAGTGATGATATAATAGAGGAAGCGAGGAGGAGGTTCGATGGGATAATAGGATGGCTCACTTACTTCGGCTTCTCGATGATCAGCAACAGGGAGCCTGTAGAGATTATAGAGAGGAGGGCCTCTAAGCTCGCCATAAGCGAGCTCGAGCATGCCCTGAGGATATACGGGTTGGCTGAGGCGAGGTATAGGGAAGCGCTGAAAGTGATAGCTACTTTAGAGCGTGCGAGGTGGACCCAGATAAAGAGGGGGATCGAGGCAAGGATAGGTAAGATACCCAGCAATACGCTATCCTCCATCTTGAGCAACTTAGTGGATTCCGGATTCCTGGAGAAGACGGAGGAGGGATACAAGATAGCTGATCCAGTTTTGAGGAGCGGAATTTTGAGATATTGGTGAATTCAGCCCTCCAATAACTGTTGCTTCCAATACTGCCCGGGCTACTGAAATAAAAAAATAAGTTGTGCTGCCCCTCCTTATCTTCATGAAGATTAGTAAGAGCACCGCTATCGCTAAAGCCAATGCGATAGCTCCTAAGGCGAGCAAGATAGTCGATACTCCTGTGGGTTCGATGACAGTGACCGTCTGCGTCGTGACCGTTTGGGTCTCAGTCTTGAGACTCGTTGTCCTCTGTTCCTCCGTCGTCCGTATTGCTGGGCTGGTTTCAGTAGCAGTCCGAGTAGTCTGAGTCGAAGTAGTGTGCGTTGGAGTCTGAGAGCCGGAAGCACTGTTATTAGCGGGCGATTAAGAGGATCGCTCTCCGAGAGCTTGTAATTTTTCTTCCGTATCTCGAATGATAGGTGGTAGGTCCCCGGCCTCATGTTCTTAGGTATATCCACGTAGAACTTCGTCTCCCTGTTCGGGTGTAAATTGAGATTAATTACCTGGATCTTCGTGGCGGTTCTGCATCGGTGCTCAGAAGTGCTATCACATCGTACATAGAATTGACGACATCCTCAGATGCTTTAATGCCGACGAGCAATTTCCCTCCAGCTTCAACAGTGTTATTGAAGGTCCTAACGAATATGCTGAATTCAGGGAAGACCAATACGCTCAGCTTGGGGAGCTCGATCACGGGAGTGTAAGCGCTCCCCACCATCTGATAGATGACGACATAGAATTGGAGTGCCTTATCCTCATAATAGGAGGGAACTGATATCCTCATCTTAGCGATCTTCCCCTCGCCCGGGTTCAGGTATACGGGGGTCTCAAAATCGTTCCCGGGATCACCATCGAGTGTGATCACTTTGGCGATCAGATTGACGGGATATGAGCAATAATTAATCAAATTAACATCTAAGAGACCGGATTCGCCGGGCCTTACCCTCTCGGTGTATGAAACGTAGGATGCCGCGATGCATGAGCTCTGCCCGAGGGAGGGGGTCAGCAGGATGACCGATAGCATCAGGATAGCGATCCACCTGAAGGAATTCATGATATTTTTCTAGCAGTATAAAATAAAGCTTTTTCCCAACGATCGGTCAGCTAATAAAAATTGAACATTTTTTAGATCCTCCTCGAATCAAGTGATGCTTCGCAGCTGTAGCCCTAGGATCCCGCGATATCCCATATGGCACTTATTATATCGTCCTCGGTTATCCCGACTAGCTCGGCTTTCCTCAGGACTTCTCTAACTACCTCCTCATGCTCCCCCAGGGCCCTACCTCTCAGCTTCCTCTCCAGTTCCTCGATAGCATCGCTCGGGAAAACCATGAAATCTCCCGAGATCTCCACCTCCTTTATCAAATTCCCATCTAGCTCCAGCCTTATCTCAAGAGTTTTTCCAGCCTTGGATCTGATCACTTTCATAAGATCACCTCCTGAAGTTCCAGGAATCGCTCGAGTACTTCTCGACTAGGATATCGACGAGCTTCCACTCCTCCTCACTCAAATCACCCTCTTGAAATTCCCCTAAGAATGAGAAACCCTCTATAGCTGCATCTAGGACTTCATTGAAGCTCAAGTCCCTATTCACCTCCCTGGAGATCGTAGTAACTCTCTCGAGGATGCTCTTCAGGCCTTTATCCTCTAACTTCTCCCTGGGGACCCATAAGAGGGAAGCTAGCCTCTCCAGATCTGTCGCATACATTATAGTCCCGTGCTGCAACAAGTTTCCTCCCTCCCTAGCTTGAGCGCTCCCAGATACCTTCTTATTAGATATCACAACATCGTTTATCCCCGAGAACTCAGCATCAGCTCCCAGTATCCTCACAGTCCTCACTACCCCCTCGCATATGTACTTCATGCTCTCCAGAACCCCCCTGGGGAAGAGATCCTCCCCTCCAGCTACTGAGTAAGTCAGCTCGCCATTCTCATCGTGATATACTGAGCCCCCGCCAGTTATCCTCCTAACCACCCTCACATTAGCCTTCCTCACTTCCTCCAAGTTAACTGATGAACTGACCCTCTGGAAGTAGCCTATAGTTATAGCGCTCGGGGAGAACCTGTAGAACCTGACAGTCGGTATTCCGAACCTCATTAGAGCTTCATCTATCGCCATATTCAACGCGGCATCCCCGCTCTCGAGCAGGAGCCTCCACCTCATCCCCCTCACCTCCTCATCAAGTGCCAACCCATGTACTTTATCCTCCTCAACTCACCCTCTATTAACCTCATGAAGAACTCGTGCTGGCTCATCCCGCTCATCGACTCCAGATCGCCCTCAGTTATGAGTTCCTCTATAGTGGGGGATGAGGCCAGTAGCCCTAGCATCAAGATTATAGCCTCACTTGGTTCCAGGACGAAGAGCCTCCCCCATATCCTACCCCAGAGTCCGGATATCCCGCCCTTAAGTCCTGCCAGCTCGAGCCATCTCTCTGAGAGGAGGTAGCCGCTATCCGGGAACTCCCCCATCCCCGAGTAGTAAATCCCCTCCTTTAGCACGTTCTCAGCTACTATTAGGTAGCCATCCTTAACTCTCTCGATCGGAGTCACCCCCCTCCTCCCTATTATCCCCTTTATCTCCTCATCTATCCCCCTCACTTCATCATAGCTCAGCGGACTGTAGGAGGAGTAAGCATCGCTCAGCGTCGTGGCCGTAGCCATGACCCTGCCTATAGAGACTAATCTAGCCAATCCTCCCCTAGTTGGAGCTAATATAGCTAATATAGATCCTCTAGGAACTTCGAAGACCCCTGCTCTCTTCAGTCTCCTGTCGCATGCCACTAGTTCATCTTGATTCAATCCTAGTAGAGTTATAGATCCTAATATCAGGGGATCCAGCCTCTCCTCATCCCCCTCTCTCTGAGCCTCGGGAAGGAGCGAGCTCAATATAACCATCTGGTCGATGATCCGACCTCCTCTTATTGTCCCAAGTTAGTAATAAACACTTTCCTCACACACAGACGGCGGGCGTATGCGAAAGTTTATATTCCTATAGTTTTATGTTTCCATGGTGTACCTATATGGTTATGGTCGGGAAAGCTAGTGAGAGGCTCAAGTCAATGTTGAATCAAGCTATAGCCAGGGAGCTACAGGTCTCGATCCAGTACATGTGGCAGCATGTCCAGACAGTGGGGCCCATGCATGTGCTCCTATCCGGGGAGCTCAGGAGAATAGCGATAGAGGAGATGAAGCACGCTGAGGAGATAGCTGAGAGGCTCTGGTACTTAGGAGGGACCCCCACGACAGTACCGGATCCTATAAAAGTCGGGGAGGATCTGAGGGAGATGATAGAGCAGGATGTTAAGGATGAGGAGAAGGCGATAACTCTCTACAAGCAGATAATAGAAGTAGCGAATGAGGAAGGCGATATCACTACAGCTGAGATATTCAAAAAGATACTGAAAGATGAAGAGGAACATCATGACTTTTTCACGGCAGTACTCGAGGGATTGCCATCTTGAGCTTTTCATCACGATTATCTTTCCTCATATATGGGAAACTTTTTTATGAAGGGGTGGTGCATGCCTTATGATAGAAAGGGCCGCGAGAGTAATCGATGAGAGGGATAGGAAGATACTCGAGATGATCTCCAGGGACGGCAGGGTCTCCTTCAGGAGGATAGCTGATGAGCTGAAGATAAGCGATGTAGCTGTTAGGAAGAGGATAAGGAGGCTGGAGAGGATGGGGATAATAGAGGGATTCACGGCGAAGATAAACCCGGCCTCCCTGGGCTATTCAATAATCTCCTTGACGGGAATAGATGTAGCCCCGGGCGATATAGTGAGAGTAGCAAGGGAACTAACTGAAAAGGAGTACGCTAGATCGGTCTACATAACTGCGGGGGACCACTCGATAATGGCTGAGATATGGGCCAGGGATGAGGAGGAGTTCGGGAGGATACTGAAGGAGATAGAGGGGATGGGGGGAGTCAATAGGATCTGCCCCGCTATAGTGACTCAGAGGATCAAGTCATGAGGATACACCGACTTCCACAGATTGATTGAGAGAGCTCAAGTCCACGTAATCTTCTATCCTCAAGCCCTGGCTCTTGAAGTGAGCTTCAACTAATCTAGCGACATCTATCCCCTTCTTAGTGAGCTTGTAAGAGACACCTCTCTTGCTCTCAGGATCCCTCTCCTTCTGAAGGAGACCTTCCCTCTCCAAGTACTTCTTTATGTGATAATCTAGGCTAACCACTTTAGATCTGATATCCCTCCTCTCCCCCTTCTCCTTCAGCTTCACGTACCTCGCTAAGGAGTGGGGCGTGACTCTCTCACCCATTGCCTCGAGTTTCATAGCTACGTAGAGTATTGAGAGCGATACTTCATTCAGTTTCCACGTCGGGTAGCTTATCAACTCCCTGAACCCCTCCTCCGTCAGCTCTATAGCCCTAGCATCTAGGTAGAGGGAGAGGTGGAAGAGGTCCAATTTGTAAGGACCTGAGCACACTATGAGAGCCCTCAATCCCAGCTCTCCACTCTTATACTCTCTTATGAAACTCGATAGCTCTGAGAACCTAGATATAATCTCTATCTGATCTATTTTCTCGAAGATCTCCTCTATCACATGATCCTTACCGTTTATAAATGCCAACCTATCTCTGAACTCCCTGAAACCATCCCCCTCGCTGCCATCGTTTATGAAGATAGAGGAGATTATCATCCTCACTTCGCTCGACAGTATCTTAGACAATAAGTGGAAATTGAGGGAAGTCGGGGCTATTAAGATGTACCAGGAGTCGGATAAGTCCAGTACTTTCTCATATCGCGTTAGAGCTCTCTCTATCCCCTTGAGAGTTACCCCGACCCCCCTCGCTGACATCATCAAAATACATTTTGATTAGCTTATAATCTTTTTGATCAGCTCAATCGCCTTTGATCCTCTGATATCTTTCTTCATATATGAAGGAATTTTTATTATCAAAAAGGTTAATTGCTCGACTTGAATGTGACATCATCACCTTTTATTAAGCAATAAATATGTGAGTATCGGGAAAGTTATGAAAAAGAGAGATGGAGGGATCAACGATACAGATCTCGCTAAGCTATCCCCCAGAATAATACCTTATAGTAAATATAATGAAGTCCTGGAGGGACTTTCCAAGGACTTATTTTCAAATATAATAGAGATCGTGGAGAGAGCTGAGCTCTACATCCCGAAGCTGAGGGAGATATTACCTATAACCCCACTGAGTAATGAGCTCATAAGCTTGAGGGTCGCCGCTGTCGATGCTGGAGCCAATGGGAAGGACCTCATAATAGGCTATCAGCCGATAAGCATAGCTGTAGGGGCTGCTTTCAAGGACGGAATCAGGATATGCGATCCCCTCTTAGCTACTCTCAAGCCCCCATCATCCAGCTCGGATGATGAGGAGGGCATTAAGCTCTCCTCTATGATAGGGTATTATTTGATGTACAATTTAGCATCAATACTCCTCGAGAAGAGCGATCTAATACTAATAGATGGGCCCCTCTTCCTGCCCAAGTCCTATTACGCGCCGAGGGGCAGGAGTTACTCTAACTCCTACTTAGAGGTATACGAAGCCACTCTACGCTCCCTCTCATCCCTGCTGAAAGAAGCTGAAGCATCCGGTAAATACGTTTTGGGCGTTGTAAAGAGGATAAGGAGCCATTATATCTCCCAATGGCTCGGGATAGATAGTCTCTCAGACTCACTGATCTCATCGCTCTTGATAAGAGAGGGGGAGGCCTTAGGCCCCATACCGATGAGCGGGGGATGGGAGGAAGTCGCTAGTTATTTGGGGGATGCTAGTAGCTTCAGACCATGGGCTATATTCTTGAGGAGGGGGAGGGCTCCTATAAGGCTCGATCTCCCCGAATATTCAGTGGATAAAGCGTACACTCTAGCTTCTTACATATACTCAATATCCGAGCCGAGCACTGGTCTCCCGATGCCTATATTAGCTGTAGATAGGCTCTCGAAAGTCACTGATAAGCAGAGCTCCCTCGTATACAGGATGATACTGAGGGAAGCTAGGAGGAGGGGGATCAGTTCTGAGAAATTGACCTTATTCTCGATTCAGAGAGGTGAAATTGATTGAGGGAGATCGTAGGGCACGTGATATCTAGGTCGACGCCCAAGAGGATATTATTCGTAGTACTGAAGAATGCTAAAGTATCTCTAGGAGATTTCTACGTCATAGACCACCCTTGGGAGAGCGTCCCCGTCTTCATAAGGGTTAAGGATATTCAGACTATAAATGAGGAAGTTGACCTAGGGAAAGCCGGTCTCTTAGCGAGTAGTTCAGGGTTGATATCTGATTATAGTAGCGATCTAGAGTACATGGTAGCTGAATGTGAGGTACTGGGCTACAGGTCCGAATCTGGGATAAGGGGATTGGAAGCCCCTCCCTCAACTCTCTCACCAGTTATGAAGCCAGATCCTAGGGAACTGAGCTCCTTCCTGACCCCCAGGTTCTCTCAAGGGCTCCCGCTGACGATAGGTAGGGTGAAGGGGACTAGGGTCCCCTTCACAATAGATGTAGCAGCTATAGCGAGAGGCCACATGTTCGTCACTGGGATGACTAGGAGTGGGAAGAGCGTGACAGGGGATGCTGTGATAGTGGTGTACGACTCATTGAGGAGGAGATATTTCATAGGTCCGATAGAGAAGTTCTTCAATAGTTTGTTAACAAAAGAAGCTCCAGATGAAGTCCTCTTGGATTTAAGGGGACTGGGATATGAGACACTATCCCTCTTGCCGGACTTCATGCCCAAGTGGTCTAAGGTGATCGGTATATACAGGCACAAACTGGATAAGGATATTTACGAAGTGGAGACGTCCACGGGGAGGAAGGTGAGGGTAACTGAAGATCACAGCCTCCTAGTCTCAGACGGGACTAGCTTACTCAAGGCCACTCCCAAGAAACTTATCGGATCGAGCGACATTTACTTAATAGTACCTAGAGGGGCTCCATTGAGGCCGGCTGGCTATCCAGCACATCTAGATAGGCTCATCGGCATCAGCTTAGCTTCGGGGGTCGCTCTGAAGGACGGGGTCCTGATAATGGATCCCGATATAGCTGAAGTGAAGTTAGCATGCTTAGAGGCTGGAGTAGATTTCATAACGCTCAAGAACAGGGGTATCTTCGTCAGATCACCGGAATTAGCTAAAATAGTTTCTTCAGGCTTGAGTTCCCTCCTGAACCTCCCTGAGGAGATCGAGGAGCTCGGAGTGAGGTTCCATCCCCTAGCTAGGGCCCTGAGGGAGCTCCTACTCAGGACGACTGTGCACGAAGCGAGAGGGGATGCGTGTCTCATAATGTCCGAGGACCAGAGGGCCATGATCCTATCGACAATATTATCTATATTAGGCGTATCCACGGTCAGGTTCTGCCCTAAGGGCTTCTTAGTCGATTCTATCTCATTCAAGATGTTAATGGACCGGTTGGAGAGTTGGAATGGGAAGCTGGGGATGGACGGCGGTACTGTACTGAGGGAAGCTAAGAGAGTGGAGGGGCTCATCTACAGGGCATCTGTCAACTTAGAGAGAGTAGTGAGGGTCAGGAAAGTTTATACGAACGCTAAATACGTTTACGATCTGGACGTACCTGAAGCTCAGAACTTCTTAGCTAACGGTACCTTCGTCCACAACAGTAGCTTCGTCTCTAGCTTGATAGCGAAGTCCTCAGAGCTGAGACCCAGGCCCAGGTTCCTCGTCCTAGATAGGAGGGGCGAGTACGAGAGGCTCTCTAGCAGGGGAGGAGTGATATACGATTACTCAGCTTTCCTCCCGAGGAGCATGAGCCCAGAGGCCCTAGCTAAGAGACTGGGGTATAAACCCGGTACCCTATCTTATCGAGTGCTCCTCTCAGCTCTTAGGGAAGCTGATAGCGATGCCTCAGAGGCTCTGAAGAAGCTCAGGCAAGTGGCTAGGGAGATGAGAGTCAGGCCCTCGATAGTAGGGGAGATAGAGTCGAGATTGAAGAGGGAGATACAAAAGCTAGGGGATGGAGAGGGGCTCAGTATAGTGGATGAAGTCAAGAAGAGCCCTATAGTAATAGTGGATTTCTCATCGGATAGGAAGTACGATGACCAGTTCCTAGCTATCAAGAACATGATAGAAGAACTGTCTAATTACGCTGTTTCCAGGAGGAGGGAGGGTGATTTCGCTCTGATAGTTGTAGTCGAGGAAGCTCAGTATATCGTCCCAGAGAGGGGCTTCTCAATAGTCGGGGACCCCTACGATTCGGGTGTAGCTCAGACGTTGATAGAAGCGATAAGTCAAGCTGGGGGCTACAACTTAGGGTTCGTGATCGTGACGCAGAGACCTGCTTACGTGAGCAAGAGCGTCATAAGCCAGGCGAATACTGTCGTAGCCTTCAGGCTGAGGAACGGGAACGATCAGGAGGCTATATCTAAGTACACGGAAGTTGAGGACGTGTCATCTTACCTCCCTATGCTCTCGGATCACGAAGCCCTGATATGGGGGATGGGGAGTTGCGTCCCCTTCCCAGTCCAAGTGGAAGTCGAAGTAGTCTCCCTACCGTCTAAGTCATCTAGCTCACCAGAGAGAGCTTGGGAGAAGATGTTATAAGCTCAGTGAGCAACTAGCCTTATGGTCAGGATATTCGATTCCACCCTCACCCTAGGTGAGATGGTGCCCGGCGTCTCCTTCGGCCTAGAGGGGAAGCTAGAGATAGCCTCGCACCTAGATACGCTAGGGGTCGATGTGATTGAAGCTGGCTTCCCGGCATCTTCAGAGGGGGAGAAGAGGATAGTCAGGGAAGTAGTTAGGAATGTGAAGAGGCTTTCCAGATCGGGCCCCTCACCCGAGGTATGCGCGTTAGCGAGAGCTATAAAGGAGGATGTAGAAGCTGCTGTAGAGACTGGAGTAGATAGCGTCAACATATTCATACCGGCTAGCAGGCTGTTGCTAGAGAGAGCTTACGGGATGAGTGAGGAGGAAGCTAGGGAGAGGGTCAGGGAAGCGGTGAGCTTAGCTAAATCACATGATCTCACTGTCGAATTCACAGCCGAGGATATCGGGAGATCTGATGAACTCCTCTGGGACCTCTGCAGAATAGCTGAGGACTGCGGAGCTGATAGGATAAATCTGAGCGATCCAGTCGGAGCTATGCTCCCTGATGATGCTAAGAGGATAGTTTTAGAGGCTAAGAGGAAGATAAGGAAGCCTATAAGTGTGACTTTCTCCAACGATTTCGGGATGGCGACAGCTAATTCTATATCAGCTGCTATAGCCGGGGCAGACCAGATACACGTATCCGTCAACGGACTCGGCCCTAAAGCTGGTATAGCGCCCCTAGAACAAGTAGTAGTCGGGTTGAAGAAACTAGCTGGTATCGAGACCAATGTGAAGATGGAACTCCTGCCCAGCGTGAGCGAAGTTGTAGAGAGGATAAGCGGTATCCCAATTAGCGAGATATCCCCTATAGTAGGTCCCCTAGTCTTCACTTATGAAGCAGGTGTCCACGTCAGCGCTATATCTAATGAGCCCTCCAGTTATGAGATAGTGAGCCCCGGGGAAGTTGGGAGGACTAGGAGATTCTGGGTCGGGACCCACTCGGGGAGGAAGGCGGTCAAAGAAGTGCTCAAGGAGATGGGATATTCAGCGAGCGATTCGGATGTGGAGAGGATATTAGCTAAAGTGAAGGAGCTCTCTCAAGAGGGGGTCAGGATCACTGAAGCTATATTCAGATCAGTGGTAGAGGAAGTCCTGGGGGAGGGGCCGAGGCTCTTCAAGGTGAAGGAGTGGGTGGCCGTGACCGGGAGCGGGATAACTCCCACAGCCACGATAAGGGCATTTGTGAGTGGGAGGGAAGTGATATCATCCTCCACTGGAGTGGGTCCAGTGGATGCGATAACTAAGGCTATAAGATCCATCCGAGGAATACCGAGTTTCAACTTGAGGAGGTTCAGGCTGGTAGCTGTCTCATCTGGATCTGAGGCGATAGCTGAACTTAAGATAAGGGTTGTAGGACCGAGAGGGGAGGTTGAAGCCACTGGGACCAGTAGGGATATAATAGATGCTTCAGTTAAGGCCATTGAGGAAGCAGTGAATAAGATCATTCCCAGGGAAAGCTGATCCCTAGCTCCATAGCTATAGATCTCATCTCCTCGAACACCTTCTTATATATCGGTATCCCCTCCCTCTTCCTCTTGATAGAGGTCAGGTAACTCTTCTCACCGTGTACCCATATCCTATCGAACTGAGGGTGCAGCGGAGCGTTCTTGAGCTCAGCCCTAAGCTTCTCAATCCTATCCTTGAACTCATCCAGAGGCATGAACCTCGATACATCTATCGCCATGAAGAAGTGGCCCACATTAGCCGGCTTAGGTGCCTCAGTCTGGCCCACTTCCCTCAACATAGCTGCTCCGCTCAGCACACCAGTGAAGATCTCCACGAGTAAAGCTAAACCGTATCCCTTATGCCCTCCCATTAACTCACCCAATCCTCCAAGTGGGAGAAGGGCGCCTTCCTTCATTATCTTGTCTGGATCTTCGCATAGATTCCCTTCAGAATCTATCCCCCAGCCTAGCGGAGCTTTCTTCCCCAGCCTGGAGTACTCCTCCATCTTCCCTATTGGGGCTACGCTAGTCGCCATATCTATGACTAAGGGCGGAGGCACCTTCGTGGGGGCAGCTAGAGCTATCGGATTCGTCCCCAGCCACTTCCCCAGGGCTCCGGTATGAGCGACTAGGGGCCTAGCGTTCGTCATGGAGACCCCTATCATATCGTGCTCTAAAGCCATCATAGCGTAATAACCGGCTATCCCATAATGATTGCTCATCCTAGTCGTGACGAAGCCTATCCCACTCTCCTTAGCTTTCTTTATCGCTAATTTCATCGAGAAGCTCCCTACTACTTGTCCAAGCCCTGAGTCACCGTCCACGAGGGCGAAGGAGGGTCCTTCACTCACTACCCTTATGTTCGGCCTCGCCTTCACAGCACCCTTCCTCAGCCCGTCTACGTACCTCCTCAGCCTCGCGACACCGTGAGAACCTATCCCCCTCAAGTCAGCAGTGACTAGATTATCTGCTACTATGAAAGCGTCTTCCTCAGGTACCCCGAGCTTAACGAAGATAGATTTAACGAACGATAATAGCTCCTCGTACCTCAATATCTTGAAATCCTCGGGCGGCTCCGGTGGGGACTTATCGTAAGACATATGTTTTTACGATCCCATAACTTTTAAGCTTTGCCATTAGTCATCATAGCTTTTTAATTAGTCCCTCCTGTCGATCTTATGAGAGTCGATGGGACGGGCTTCGGCTATATAATAGTTGATGGCGTCAGGTACGATTATGATGTGGTGATAACTGACCGTGTCATGAAGAGGAAGAAGGAGCTATCGGCTGTGGGGAGTGGGCATACCCCTCTCACGGGAGAGGAGGTACTCCACTACTTCTCCGAGAGGCCTCCAGAGGTGCTAGTAGTTGGCACTGGGCAGAGCGGTCTCATGCCCCTGTCGGGCGTTAAGGAAGCCTGTGAGAAGTTGAATATAGAGCTAATAGTTGAGAGGACCCCGGATGCCGTGAGGACTTTCAATAAATTGAGGGAGAGCGGTAGGAATGTTAACGCGATATTTCACGTCACATGCTGACCGAACTTCCTCGCTAGCAAGTAGGAGAGGTAGTAGAGTATTAAGAAAGGTACTGAGAGGGCTATCATAGAGACTGGAGTTGGATCCGGAGTAACGATAGCTAGTATTACGAGGACTACGAAGAAAATATAACTGAACTTCTTCCTGAGGGCCTCTGGCCTGAGGATGTCTAAGTAAGATAGCAATGCTACTATCAATGGGAAGGTGAAGAAGAGCCCCACGATCACCAAGCCCGTTATTATGAATGAGAAGAACTGCTCGATCGAGAATATGAGCTTTATACCGCTCGCTAAATATATCAACGAGAGGAAGAATATAGTCAGGGGCATGACGACGAAATAAGCGTAAATCACACCTGATGAGAAGAGGATGGAAAATCCTAAGACGAATGGAATTATTATCCTCTTCTCCCTCTCCTCCAAAGCTGGCTCAATGAAATCGTAGATCTGCTTCGCTATATAGGGGGAGGATATGACTGAGCCGAAGAGGAGGGAGAGCATCAAGATTACTTCTATAGAATCTATCCAGCTGTAAGCTATGAGATCTATACTTATCTCCTTTATCCCGAATATATTGGCTAGGGGCCTCAGTATCGGGTTATTCAAGTCAGTCATATCCCTCCTCACTCTATCCATTATCGAGAAGATGAGGGGCCTGTAACTATGGGATGATGGATCTGGGAAAACGGAGACAGCTATAGATGATACTATGACTGAGATCAATGCCCTCCTCAGCCTCTCTAAGAGCTCTATTATGTGATCCTGAACTGGGAGCTCTTTATCCTTGCTCATATCCATCCCATCAACTCCTCATGCGAAGCTTTAGCTATTACTACCATCTCGGGGCTGCTCCCTGAGAAAGGAGCTATCTCATAGCCCGGGTAGATCTCGCATACTGAGAAACCGCAGCTCCTCAATATATGCCTTATCTCCCTAGGGGCGAAGAGCCTCAGCTTTATCTCATGATCCAGTACTTCCACGCTCCCCCTCGGTAGATCTACTATAGACCAACTTATATCGAGATCTGCTATCTGATCCTCGAGATCTATCTTCCATGAGCTCTCCTTTATAGCTAGAGAGCTCCCGGATTTCCTTAGCTCGGGGGTCGGCATCTCGTAGTAGACCCTCTTCTCTATCACTCCCAAGATATTCCAAGTGTCGAATATGAAGAGACCTCCGTCCACTAAGCTCCTCCTCACAGCTCCTAGTAACTTCACGAGCGATTCATCCTCAGTGAAGTAACTTATCACACCGTACATAGCTATAGCTACATCGAACCCTCTCAATTCCATGCTAGAGGCATCTCCTACTAAGAATTTTACGTTCTCCATCCCCTTAGCTTTTTCCCTCGCTCTATCGATCATATCCTCAGATACATCTATGCCTACTACTTCATATCCCCTCCTACCGAACTCTATGCTGTGCATCCCAGTCCCGCATCCCACGTCTAGGACCCTCCTCGCCCCCCCTTGTAAAATTTTTTAATTACTTCCTCCAAAAAATCGACCTCTTCACTCACGTTTCTATTTGCATAAAGCAGATCGTAGTATTGAGCGTATCGATCCATGAGAGGTCTCGGGCTCACTGAATTTGCCCTTAAAAAATTTGGTACTCAACCCACCATCATATCGGCTAGCGGATCGTCCCCCCTCAGCATGGCCCTAACGATATCCATGAAGTCCTCGCTCAGATCGATGTTATCCTCCTTGAGCACATCCACTATAGTGGAAGCGACTAGGAGAAGGGCTAGCATTATCCTATGGAGAGGTTGCGATTTCAGGAGATCGTCCCCCTTTATCAACTCGACTATCCTCTTAGCGACATCTCCTACCGAGGCCTCTTCCAATGGACCACCTCAACGAATAGCAGCTTCAATAATTAAAATTTTCCATGGGAAGCCCCCTGCCGAGGTTATGGAACATTTATATTATCTCGCTGTCATTCAGCTCATGCTCAGCAAGAACCCCATCGAGCTCCCGGAGGGGAGGAAGTTCTCCAAGGATGAGGTAGCCCAAGCACTCAGGCTCGGCATAATAGCTGAACTAGATGCCATAAATCTCTACCTGCAGTTAGCTAAGAGCATAGATGACGAGGCAGTTAAGAGGGTCTTCGGGGATATAGCTAAGGAGGAGAAGACGCACGTAGGGGAGTTCCTCGCTTTACTTAAGAGTTTGGATGAGGAGCAAGCCTTGGAGATAGTTAAGGGTGCTGAAGAAGTTTCTAAGCTCACTGGAATAAAAGTAGAGGACCCATCAGGTCCTAGAGAGGATTCTGAGGGCTGGGAGGAGCTCCAGAATTTAGTCAAGGATTACGCGAATTCCATCAGGAGGGTCAGGCCCAGCCTCCCCGTCACTCCACTAGGCAGGGGGATCGATGCAGTGCCAGTCGAGGAGGTATCCTTAGATGGGAGCATAAAATCGAGGAGGTACATAGTACAACTGAGGGAGATATCCCAGACTTTTGAGATAGCTCAAGCCTCCCTAGATTACTCGAAATCCATAGGGAAGCTTGAGGTACCTCAAGCCCTTACTGCAGCGAGCAAACTGGTTTTCGAGGAGGAGAAAGCAATTTTAGATGGGATAAAGGAGAAAGCGGGGATGAAGGTGGGAATATCTTCTTGGGATGAGCCCGGATCCGCTGTCAATGAGGTCGCATCAGCTCTATCCAAACTACTCTCCAACGGGTTCCCCGGGCCTTTTCTATTATTCCTCAGCCCCCCTAGGTACGCGAAACTAGTCTCAGTCCATGAGAGGACCGGTATAATGGAGCTTCATAGGCTCAAGGCCCTGATAAAGGATGTGATAGCCTCTCCAGCTATCAGCGATGAGGAAGCGGTCCTAATATCATCGAATCAGCAAGTGCTAGATGTAGTAATAGGCGCCGATACGGTCCTGGATTACATAGGGCCTATAGATGGATCTCACGCTTTCAGGCTCTGGGAGACACTGGCAGTCAGGGTGAAGGATCCCAGGGGCATTGTTTTAATGAGATGAGGGGAGTGGGGGCCATAGTCCGCCTTCTGTACTGGGGGGATTTGGCTAAGCGCCTACCTCCCGCTCGCCCCAGCTCCTCATAGCGGGAATCGGCTTGCACGCCGCCGGGGCCCCGTTTCACCGGTCCCTCGGGGATTCTCAGCCTCACCGGCATCACAGTCATCCCCCCGAGGACGTGTCGTTTCTGTGGGCCTCCCCACCCCTCTCGAGGTGCCTCCTTGCGGAGGGGCGGCGCTGGGGGCGTGGGCGGACCTTCCCCAGCTTAGAGCCGTAACCCCCGGCCCCCTCTCCCAGGATAGAGGGATCACTCATTATTAAAGTTACTTGAATATCTCCGGGCATATATTACAGCTGCGGTCGATCCCATCGATTGAACGATGGAACTCGCAAAGGAGCTTCCTCGATAGCAGCTCGGATGCTATCTTATAGATGCTGAAATTTATGTCCACTCTCTTCCCAGCTATTACCGATTCAGCTAGCTCATCAGTGAACTTCAACGCCTCTTCTAAATCCTCGAGCCTCAATATAGCTCCTCTCTTCATATTCAAGTATCTTGAGACATTTGAAACAGAAATACCTAAGATTTCCGCTATCTCAACCTCCAGGAGGCCCCTACTCCTCAAGTTCATTACTAAGAGCCTGTAGAGACTGGGGATTAAGTACCTATCAGCTAAGAAGAATGGGCTCTTCATTTAGAGCACCATTATCCTCTTCTTTATTTCCTCAGGGTTCTCCAATATTTCCGTGAGGTCCTCAACTATCTCCAGAGTACCCAGATATTTCCCATCATCGTCCCTGATGCCAACTACTATCACCCTCATTATCCTGTCACCGACCCTAGTCCAGAACTCCCTGCGGGGGAACTCCCCTCCCTTTATCTTCTTGACGTTGAGCATCACGTAACCCTCCAACCTGGGCGGGTGGCAGAAGTTCAACCTCCTCCCTATTATAGTCTTAGTCCTCACGAAGCCTCTCATGGTGGATTCTGTGTAGAACCTGACTCTATCGTTCTCATCAGCGAAAGTCAGCTCGATGGGCAAGTTCCTCAGGATCTTCTCCAGTTCCTTGACGCTCAAGAAACCAGTCTCCATCTCAATATCCCCTTCCTTCCTTATCTCATATTCATCGGGAGTCGCTGATGAAGCTAGAGCCCTGAACTCCATGGGCAATGCCGATAAATCCTTAACCTCCGGTACCAATTGATACGGATAGATGGGCTCTGCTTCAGGTGACCACTTCCCCAGCTCAACTCCCATATCCCCGAGGGTCTCATAGATCGCTGCCCACTCCCCCTCTGAGAATAGAGTCCAGCAAGCTGGGTAAAGTATCTTATTCTCCCTGAACACAAGATCTATGATCTCCTCCGATATTTCCTCAGAGAGGGAGGCTACTTTTTCCTTAGCATCTTCTTTCCCACTCTTAAACTCCTCTAAAGCCTCTCTCAATTCCCTCATCTTCACTATGATTTGATCCTCCCTCCCCCAGAGGACTCTTGGGACGGCCGTTATCCCTCTCCTCTCTAAATAGGGGAATATCAGCATCTGATTCTTCCTGTAATGGGATCTCAACTTCCTCAACTCACCTACGAGCTCCTCTATGGAATTAAGGACATCCTTCCCCTCCTTCAGAGCTCTAGCATAGAGCCCCAGCGCCTCAGCGTCCTTGATTAGCTCATCGTTCTCCCTCATGAGTATGTCTAGCGGATGCCCTTCTGGGACACCCTTGAGCTCTCTCTTAGCTAAAGAATCCCTGAAGAGTGCTACATGCAGATCGCATAGGCTCAGTATCTCCCTCACACTTACCCCCTCCTTGACGAGCTCTTGTTCTATCAGTGGGATCTCAAATGGCGATATATCAGATAATAAATCACCATACTTCTCCTTAAGCTCCTCAACGCTAGATCCACTGTGGAGGAGCTTTATCACATTCTTCAAGAGCTCCTTCCTCTCATCGAAACTACTCATCATATCACCATAGTTATAATAAGCTCGCACTTTATAAACTTGCCATATGGCAAATCGATCATTAAATGAGATATTTATTACAGTATTATCAACAATGTTTGAAAATTAACATGAAATTTATTTTTATGGATTATTTTTATTGACGCTATGAAAGCTCATCTCAGCTCAACTGAGCATGGCATGGTAAACTTTTTCAGTTATCGCTGGGGCTATGGAAGATGCCCGGAAGTAACTTCTACCCTTTGCCCCTCAAGAACCTCTACAAGCTCGCTACATCCATGAGGGAGCCCGATGTCAGCAGCATAATGTCCCTACTGAAGGTCAGTAAGAGGAGAGCTGAACAGTACGAGAAAACCTTGAACTGGATCTTGGGAAGAGTTAAAGATGCGAAATCCATGGATGAGTTCTTTGAAAGGGTAGCGGAGGCTCTCCTGAACGAATATAAGCTGGATAAGGCCTTCGCCCTCCTGATGGATAGGAGCATCCCCCTCTCCCCATCGAGCCTCTCGTCAGCGATCAAGGGGAACGGCATAAATATCAACGATACCGAGGCCAAAGCCATAATCTCATGGCTCAAGGAAGGAGGGTTCCTAAAGGAGAGGAGAGTCCCCATCTTAGCCCTCTCCTTAGAGGAGAGAGTGCTCGAGGATATAAGGAGCAAGGGCTCTTTGACATATTCAAGCCTCAGGAAGGTCTATGGTGATTCTGCGAGGCGAATAATATTCTCCCTATGGAAGAAGGGTCTCGTGAATGTCCCATCATTCGAGAAGTACAGGAAATTGCTTGAGAGCATCGATGATATCGATAAGATACCTGGAAACGTTTCGGGGAAGATATTCTCGAAATGGCAGGATAGGATAAGCGGGGAAGTTTACAGCGAGCTCGTGATACCTCTGAGGGAGAGGATATCGGCAAGGTGGCATTGATGAGCCCCGAACACTGGGAGGAGATAAGGCCAATTTATGAGAGCTTCAGGAAGCTTGAGAGCTCGACTATAAGATCGATATTCGAATTTTGGTCGGATAGGAGGCCCTTAGAAATCAAGCTGAGCTTAATGCATGAGATATTGGTGAACTCGAAGCGTCTGAAGGAGACTATGGAAAGTATAATCAGGTACTTGAGTGAGAGGGATTGGAGGGGGACGATAATAAGCATAGTTGGGGAATATGGATCAGGGAAGACGCAATTTGGCCATATTCTCATGAGAAGGCTGAGGGAAGAGGGAGTATTCTCGAAGATAATAACGATAAGCCCTCTGAGGGATGTTAAGGAGCTTCTACTGGAGGACCTGAGTTACGAGGGGCCCGCAGTCCTCATAATAGATGAGATAGATCAGCTCCTGGACGAGTTCGAGAGGGGGGAGAGGAGGGATATCGAATACTTAGCTGATCTGATCAGGGGAATAACTGAGGGAAGCTACGGGAACCCTCCAAGGGGATCCGTGATAATGCTGCTATCCAAGAGGGCTAGCGATACTATGAAGAGGGATAGGGCCCTGGGAAGCAGGCTAATGGACAGATCCAGGGAGTTCAGTCTCTCAATGAGCGATGATGAGAGGGAGAGAGCTAGTAAAGAGGCATTAAAGAAGATAATTGCCCTCTGGCTGGCCTATTTTGAGCAAAACGATGATATGAGGTATGCTATAAAGAGATCGCTTGATAAGATATACCCTTTCATGGAGAGGTTCGCCTCAGAGCTCTCGAGGACTAGGGAGATAGGTGGAGTTGTTAAGGGCCTCACAGATCTCTCATCAGAGATAATTAAAAATTTGGGGAGATTCGAGGATATGGGAAAGATAGAGGAGGGGAAGTTCGCTGAGGATCTCCTGAAGAAGTTCTTATTGAGCGAGGTGAGGAACATACAACTCAAGGTGAGGATAGGGGAAGTCACTAAGGATTACATAGCTGTATTCTCCGATGAGCCCCTCAGCGTTCCAGGGGCGAGGACTGATGCTCATTTCGATGTGTGGACCTTCGATCCAAATATAGGAATAAGGGGTGACTTACTAGTAGCTAGAGTAGGGATCGAGATAAAATATGGGAAGTATTGGATGGAGAAGTCCGATCAACTCCTTAAAATCGTGGAGAAGTATCCTCTTCTCCTGATATCGATAGCCGAGCTGGATGACGATGAGAGAACCGAGATCCGCGCTAAAATGGGTAGGAGGTTCGATATCATAGATATAAACCCGGATCTCTTCGAGTTACTTCATGTGCTGAAGGAAGATGCCACTCTGTGGTTTCTCAAGAAGTACTCGGTACTTGAGAGGGACCTGAAGGAATCCCTGGAGATCCTAATGGGGAGCTCCGTCAAGGTCAAGGAGGAAGTCAGCGAGAGGGATATCCTATCCGAAGCCTCTGTCAACATCTTAAGCTCCATTTTGAGGGAGTTGAGGAAAGCTAAAAGCTCTAAGAGGTATGATACTCTCTCGAACCTCATAGTTAGGACTATAGAGGATACCTTCAGGAAGTACGGAGCTAGCACCCCGCCCCTCTCGAGTAACGTGATCCTAGGGATAGTTAAAATACTTGAGAGGGAGGGGATGGGGAGGATAAGCCAGAGCGGGAAGAGCTTCAATATAGATAAAGATTGCAGGCTCAGGATAGAGGAGATAGAGCAGGATATGGAGAGAAGGAGGAGGATAGAGAGGGTGATATTCGACACCATATCGAAGCCCCTGGGTGCCACTCTTGAGCTCTGAAAAGTTAGAGGGGCTGAGATCAAGGGTCCTAATTTCCTGCGCTATAGCTTCCTTCCTAACTCCCTTTTCATCTTCCTCAATAGCCTTCCTCCTCCCCGAGATCTCCTCTCATTTCGGGGTAGAGGTAGCACTATCCAACTGGTCAGCTACAGCTTATCTCCTGGCCCTAGCATCCTCGATGGTCCCCTTCGGGAGGATCGCTGACTGGAAAGGTAGAGCGAAGGTCTTCCGGGCTGGCCTCGTCATATTCACGATATCCTCTATCGCAACTATCTTAGTTAGGGATTTCGGGTCCTTCATAGCCCTGAGGGTCCTGCATGGCCTGGGCTCATCTATGATATCAGCTACGAGCGTGGCTCTCATCTCCTCTATCTTTAGGGAGGGAAGGGGGAAAGCTATCGGGATAAATACAGCGGCAGTTTACATAGGACTGAGCTTAGGGCCACTCTCAGCTGGCTTATTATCAGATCTCATATCCTGGATCTCAATATTCCCTCTCACGGGCACATTATCCGGGGTCTCTCTTCTCCTCTCCGTGAACCTCCCCGAGCTCGGGGAGGGGGGATCGGGGCCCAGTTACTCCTCTTCCCTCCTCTTCTCAGCTTCAATGATCTGCCTGATCTACGGAATTTCGAATCTCGATAATATACTGGTTCTAGGATTCATATTAATGATCTCATGGCTCCTCTTGGAGCTGAGAAGGGGAGGGCTCATAGATCCCGAGCTCCTGAGGAATAGGAGCTACATGGCTTCCTCAACGGCTGCCCTGCTGAATTACAGCGCCACCTATGCGATTACCATAATCCTGAGTAACTACCTGCACGGCTTCCTCTCGCCGAGTGAAGCGGGGCTAATCCTCACAATACAGCCAGTCATTCAAGCTGCTCTCTCCCCGATAGCCGGTCAGGCTTCCGATAGGAGGTCCCCCCACTTGATAGCTTCCCTCGGGATGATCTTGATAGCCCTGGGGATTGCCCTCCTCATCCCCCTCGGGTCCGAGGGCTTATCGAGGGTGGAGATATCCTTAGTTATCCTCGGAGCTGGATTCGCGCTCTTCGCATCCCCTAATACAGTGGCCGCGCTGAACTCATCCCCTCCAAAGCTCTACGGATCTGCGACAGCGTTCTTAGGATCGATGAGGTTCATGGGCCAGGCGATAAGCAGCTCTATAATAACGGCTTTAATGATGATAGAGGAGCCCCTTCAAGCTATGAACTCAGCTTTGGTCATATACGTCGCGATAAGTATCTCAGGCGCTATCCTCTCAATTATCGCTAGGTTTTGGAGGGCTCAAGTGATTTAGAGAGATCCTGAGGGCGGGGATTTTTTATAAGCTTTGAGTAGAGGGACCAGTTGCCTACGGAGATGGAGTTAGGATATCTGTAGTAAATCAAGTAAATATCCCGAGTTCTTTGATAATCCTAACAATGAAAATGCCTTTGAAAAAATTAATTTATTCTCTCAGGGTCTCCTGCTTATAATTTTACCGTAAAACTTTTTTATTATGGGCCCAGCTGTCCTTATGAGTTCCTACCCCCAGATCTCATTATCAGGCAAAGTGGCCCTAATTACAGGAGGTTCCTCCGGTATAGGAAGAGCTATAGCCCTCAAGCTCTCTCAAGCGGGGGCTAAAATAGCTATTTTGGATATAAAGGAGTGCGAAGACTTGCTGGATGAGATAGGGAGGGATAAGGCTAGATTTTACAAGTGCGATGTCACATCAGCTGATGAGGTCAGGGAAGTCATTAGGAGGGTTTATGAGGAATTCGGCAGGATAGATATTGTTGTAAATTCTGCTGGTGTAATAGTCAGGAAGGATGCTGTTGAAACCAGTGAGGATGAGTGGGATAAGGTCTTGAACGTCAACCTGAAGGGTCCCTTCCTTGTCTCAAAATACTCGATACCTTACATGATCAGGGGAGGTGGTGGCAGCATAGTCAACGTAGCCTCGGGATGGGGGCTGAAGGGAGGCCCCAGGGCAGTGGCTTACTGCGCCTCCAAGGGAGGCCTAATCAATATGACTAGAGCCATGGCCATAGACCACGGTAAGGACGGGATAAGGGTCAACTGCGTCGCTCCGGGGGATGTGGATACCCCTATGCTCAGGAGCGAGGCCGAGCAGCTCGGTATGAAATGGGAGGATTTCCTGAGGGAGGCCTCTAACAGGCCTCTAGCCAGGATAGGGAAGCCTGAGGATATAGCTAATGCTGTCCTCTTCTTAGTGAGCGATATGGCCAGTTGGATAACTGGAGCTACTTTAGTAGTGGATGGAGGTGGTACTGCATGAGCCATCCCTACATCCCGAACTCAGTCGAGAGGGTTAAGAGGGAGATGCTCTCCTATATAGGGGTATCGAGCGTAGAGGAGCTCTACGCGAGCATACCTGAGGAGATAAGGTTCAAGGGGAGGATGAACCTGCCAGAGCCACTCAGATCTGAGTACGAGCTCTACAAGCATATGAGGGAGATCCTCTCTAAGAACGTGAGTTGCGAGGATTATTTATGCTTCAAGGGAGGGGGGACTTGGCCCCATTACGTCCCAGCGATATGCGATGAGATAGCTGGAAGGGCCGAGTTCCTCACCGCATATGCTGGGGATCCCTACGAGGACCACGGGAGGTGGCAGGCTCTCTTCGAGTTCGAGAGCTTGATGGCGGAGCTAGTAGATATGGATGTAGTAACAGTCCCCATTTACTCCTGGGGGCACGCTGCCGGCACGGCGATGAGGATGGCCCACAGGATAAACGGGAGGAGGGAAGTCCTCATACCCAGGACCATATCGCCGGAGAGGTTCTTAGTGGTAAATAACTACGTTGACCCGGCCCTCAAGCTGATCGAAGTGGATTACGATAGGGAGAGAGGGATGATGGATTTAGAGGACCTTGAGAGGAAGATATCGAGGGAGACAGCGGCCGTATACTTCGAGAACCCATCTTACTTAGGTTTCATAGAGACTAGAGGGAAGGAGATTTGCGAGATAGCTCATGAAATGGGGGCTATATGCATAGTAGGTGTGGATCCGAGTTCCCTGGGCGTGTTGGAGCCTCCTAGCCACTACGGGGCTGATATAACAGTGGGGGATCTTCAGCCTCTGGGGATACATATGAACTTCGGGGGAGGGCTGGGTGGCTTCCTAGCCACTAGGGATGAGGAGGAGTTCGTTAGGGAGATCCCGTACAGGATATTCGGTCTAGCTAAGACTGTGAAAGAGGGAGAATACGGTTTCGGAGACGTCTTATTCGAGAGGACATCCTTCGAGAAGAGGGAGAAGGCTAAGGAATTCGTTGGGACAGCTGCAGCTTCTCACGGAATAATTGCAGCCGTTTACCTATCCCTCCTAGGACCTAAGGGTATGAGAGAGCTCGGAGAAGCGATACTCCAGAGGTCCGCTTACGCTATGAAAGCCCTCTCGAGCATAGGCCTCAAGGCTCCCAAGTTCAAGGCCCCTCACTTCAAGGAGTTCGTCGTGGAATTCCCAGGGAGGAAGAGCGTCGAGGAGATAAACAAGGAGCTCCTGAAGGAGGGGATATTCGGAGGCATAGATCTCAGGAAGCACTTCCCGGAGCTAGGGAACTCAGCCCTTTACTGCTTCACTGAAGTCCACACTAAGGAGGACATAGACAGGCTAGCTGATGCCCTCAAGAGGATACTGGGGTGAGGAGTATGGGGGTAGTGAGAGTGAGGAAGGGGTTCCACGAGGCGAGATGGGAGGAGCCCATAATATTCGAGTTGAGCAATGAGGGGGAGAGGGGCATTCTGATACCCCTCGATGATAAAATAAGGAGGGAAGTTGGTGACGTCCTATCCTCGATACCAGAGCACATGAGGAGGAAGGATCCGCCGAAGCTACCCGAGGTATCTCAGATGAGGGTCTTAAGGCACTACCTGAGGTTATCCCAGGAGACCCTGGGGGCCGATCTGAACATAGACATAGGGCAGGGAACTTGCACTATGAAGTACAGCCCTAAAGTGAATGAGAGGTTCGTGGCAATGGTCAGAGAGCTTCATCCATATCAAGATGAGGAAACTGTCCAGGGAGCTCTAGAAATAATGTACAAGCTCGATCTCTTCCTCAGGGAGATATCTGGACTAGATAGGTTCAGCTTCCAGCCCGGTGGAGGATCTCAGGCTATATTCGCTATGGCCTCCATAATAAGGGCTTACCACAAGAAGAGGGGCGAGGAGAGGGATGAGATAATAACTACGATATTCTCCCACCCATCTGATGCGGCAGCCCCAGCTGTGAAGGGATTCAAGGTGATAACTATATATCCAGACCCGGAGACTGGCATACCGGATATAGAAGCCCTGAAGGCTGCCGTATCCAAGAGGACAGCTGGCATGATAGTAGCGAATCCCGAGGACACTGGGATATTCAATCCGAGGATAAAGGAGTTCTGCGATATAGTCCATGAAGCTGGAGGGCTCTGCGGTTACGATCAAGCGAACGCTAACGGCATAATAGGGATAGTCAGGGCTAAGGAGTGCGGCTTCGATATGGGCTTCTTCAACCTCCATAAGACCTTCTCATCCCCCCACGGATGCGGAGGACCAGCTGTAGGGGCCCTGGGGGTGAGGAAGGAACTTGAGAGCTTCCTACCGGTCCCTGTAGTCGATTACGATCCAGAGAGGAAGCTCTATTACCTGAATTACGACCTCCCGGATACGATAGGGAAGGTCAGAGAGTTCTACGGTGTATTCCCAGTAGTAGTGAGAGCTTACGCTTGGATAATGGCTTTAGGGGAGGAGGGACTGAAGGAAGTCGCTAGAGTGGCTGTCCTGAATAATAATTACGTGATGCACAGGATACTGAGGGAGGTCAGGGGAGCCGATATATCTTATCCAGCCAATAAGAACAGGATAGAGCAAGTTAGGTATAGCCTCAAGAAGCTGAAGGATGAGACCGGAGTCGGAGCCGAGGATGTTATAAGGAGGATGGCTGACTTCGGGTTCCATCTATGGACGAGCCACCACCCATGGATAGTACCTGAGCCCTTAACTATAGAGCCGACTGAATCCTACTCCAAGGAGGAGCTTGATGAGTACATAGAGGCCCTGAAGGAAGTAGTGAGGGAGGCTTATGAGGAGCCGGAGACCGTGATAAATGCCCCGCATAGGAGCGTGATCCATAAGATAGAGGATAACAGCTGGTTCTCAGATCCGAAGAAGTGGTCCATAACCTGGAGGCTCTTCCTGAAGAAGCACGGTGGTAAGCTTTGAAATTGGGGCTCATAGTGAATCCGATAGCTGGAATGGGAGGGAGGGTGGGCCTAAAGGGCACTGACGGGCCTGAGATGCTGAAGAAAGCTATAGAGTTGGGAGCGAAACCTTGGGCTGAGGATAGGGCTGTGGATGCATTGAAAGCGCTCCTGCCAATCAGGGATTCCCTCACCATTTACACTTACCCGCACAAGATGGGGGAGAATGCCGCTAAGAGGGCTGGCTTCAATCCGGAGGTCTTGGGGAGCGTAGGGGAGGAGACGACTGCCGAGGATACCGTTAGAGCTGCTGAGGATATGAGGAGAGTGGGAGTAGATATACTCCTCTTCGTGGGAGGGGATGGCACAGCGAGGGATGTCTGTAGAGCTATAGGGACTAGCTTAGTCACGCTCGGCATACCCGCTGGAGTCAAAGTCTACTCCTCAGTATTCTCAGCTAGCCCTAAAGCTGGAGGGGAGTTAGCTCTCAAGTTCCTGAGGGGGGAAGTGAGCGAGGTAATAGAAGCCGAAGTCCTGGACATAGATGAGGATTCATTCAGGGAGGGAAGATTATCTGTGAAGCTATATGGCTACCTCAAGATACCTTACGATTCCAATTATATCCCGGGAGGCAAGGTGCCGTCATCCCATTCCGAGAGTTACGATAGGGAGGCCATAGCGGCTGAGCTCCTCGAGGTAATGGAGAGAGATGTCATATATCTCATAGGGCCAGGGAGCACGACTAAGGAAGTGATGAGAGCGCTCAACTTAGATTTCAGTCCTCTCGGCGTTGATGCGATCTTGAACGGTGAGTTAATTGGGAAGGACCTCAATGAGAGGCAGATAATCGAGCTAATCTCGGGGAGGAAGGTTAAAGTAGTAGTCACTCCCATAGGAGGCCAGGGATATGTGTTCGGGAGGGGGAATCAGCAGATAAGCCCAGAAGTCCTGAGGAGAGTGGGGAGGAACAATATCATAATAGTGGCTACGAGGGGGAAGCTAGAATCCCTAAGGGGGAGGCCCCTCCTCTTAGATACTGGAGACGAAGCCCTCGATGTCGAGCTCTCGGGCTACTACAAGGTGATGACTGGATATAGGGAGTACACAGTGTACAAAGTAGTTCCAGCATCTATTCTCGAGAGCTGACTCAAGATCTCCTCAATTTTAATTCTATCTTTCAGATGAGCCTCAGGAGGATAAGAGCGTTCTCTCAGTGCTTGAGCGTTACCCCTCAGCAGTCCGGAGATCTCAGTTAGATCAAATACTGGATGAGCTGCTCAATATCTATTCAGGAGTACATCGAATCCGGATCACCACTCGCAACTCACTTCAGCCCTCCTGAAGTTAGCTGAGATCGCGACGCTCTGCTCCAGCACTTTCGCTGTTCTACCGCTCAATGAGCCGGCATCTATCCTAATGATGTTGATCGGGCCGCTCTCACCGTAAAGAGTTAGTATGACCCTGACGTTTTCAGCGGTCTCATAGCCGGCGTTGAAGAGGACTATATGGAACTTAACGTTAGCTGTGCCGCAGGGCACGCAACCGGAACTATCGTACCACCAATGAACTACGTAAACTCTAGCCCTCCTGAGGGATGAGAGCTCATTCCTGCAGCTCGCTAACTCCCTCTCGCATATAGATTCGTTCTCTACCTTAATCTCAACTGGTTGAGCTTCCTTAGAGAGGCATGATGATAGTTCATCCTGCTTCGCTTTCAGTTCTTCTCGCAACCTCGCTATCTCCTCCTCAGCCTCACTCAACTCCTCCCTCAGGGCAGCTAGATTCTCCGTAGCATCTGAGAGGAGGATCTCTTTCTCACTAATATCCCTTTTGAGCTCCTTCAAGCTCTTCTCATACTCAGATATCTTTGCTCGGAGCTCTTCAGCTTTATTGTAATAGTAAGCGAGCCCCAATATTGAGAGGAAGAGGAGGGCCAAGAGGAGGTACCTCATAATCGGATCTTACTCAGACAGCTTATAAGGAGCTCTCCATGGGGGGTCTGCCCTCGTAAGTCGGCCCCAAAAGTGGATTTGGGATAGTCAAGACATAGGCTAGCCCCTACCCTCCCTTCCCCTCTCCTTGATCCTCCTCAGCTCCATCATGTACTCCCTCTTGAGCCTCATATACACACCTTCCGGGATCTCCCCCCTCCTCCTCATCTCCTCCAGCTTCGATATCTTCTCCCTTATCCTCCTAACCCTCTCATCAGATGGCTTCTTTTCCCTCCTGGCCCTGTATTTGAGCGAGAGGTAGAGCGTAGTGAGCCCGAATATTACCGCTAAGGAGACGCTCGCTATCGTGACTATGTAGAGGGGATTCAGAGTCCTCTCCCACTTCGCTAAAGCCACCTTCGGCCTATCCATCAGTATTGGATTGGATAGGAGCTCGGTCCCATCAGCATCCCCTCCCCATCCCTTGAATACGTAGACCCATGGGAACTCCTCTACCCTGCCCGTCTTGAGCTTAGCCCTCGCGTAGCTCCCAACATCGTACCATCCCGAGCCCTCCGCCTCCCCGAACTCTGATGCGACATTTAAATAGTACTGGACTCTGTACTCAGCCACATAAGAGCCAGGCTCCGCTCTAACTGAGATGGAAGTCGAGTTGCTCAAGCCCCTCCATCCCTTGAAGACGTATCTCCTCCCATCCTCAGTCCTCTGAGCATCAGCGGATAGGCTGTGAATACTCCCCTCCTCCCACTCGAAATCCCCTCCCCCAGGATAGGTCTTCCCATCAACGTAGACAGTCAATCCCGGTGGATCCGTCCTCACGCTCACTTTCAACGGACCTTTCGCGACTTCCACATCTATCCAATCGCTAGAGGATCCGGAGAAATCCTTATTCCCGCTCCAGAGAGCTCTGAACCTCCAAGTCCCGCTCACGTTAAGGAGGAGCGATTTAGAGAAGTTCCCATTCTCGACGATAAGAGTCAAGTTCCTCCTAGCTCCATCAGGACTCACTACTTCGAGGCTCAGATTAGCTCTCTCAGGTTTCATAGAGCCGAATATCGTGACCTCCTCCCCTACTCTCACTTCCCTCGGGGAGGCGTTCAATTGTATTTGGGAGACCCCTCTAGTTACATTTACTTTAACATCTTTACTCTTAGCTATTAAAGTGGTCCCACAATATAACTCGATCCTGAAAGCGTGAGTACCCACTCCCTCAGCTCTGAAGACCCTCTTGATACCCAGCGGTCCGGGGGCTTTCAGGGGATCCCCGTATCCCTCCGCCGGATATCTAGCTACCTCCCCGCTCGGGTAAGTCCTGTAGATGACCAGATGATACTCCTTGCAACCGACGTCCCTCCAGATTATGTTAAGCTCTATCTCCTCCCCAGCTCTAACGGATCCCTTGGATGCCCATACTATCAGATCCTCAGCTGAGGCCACTTGAGCAAATATCAAGAGCATCAAGAGTATCAGAGATTCCTCCCTTCTCATCTCTCGATCCGGGCTCTTGGATATAATAAACGTTACCTCAGCACAGCTAGTTGAATTAGGGGATCAGCTTTTTAAG
>JAJHQZ010000012.1 GCA_020833055.1 Candidatus Korarchaeum sp.
ACTACTAATACGACTGGTAACTATAGCTATGAGTGGAACTGGAGCAACCAGAGTGCTGGGAATTACACTTCTCCTTATAATTATAACTGGAGCTATAATTGGAGCTTCGGCGCATCTAGATGCAGCAATGCCCAGGAGGAGATCTCCGGTATCTTGAGCAAAGCTGATAGCTATATAGCTGAAGCGAAAGCTCTGCTCTCCTCCGGGAATTATAGAGAAGCAGCTAAGCTCGCATTGAAAGCGATAAACACGTTGGGGAGGGCTTGGATAATCATAGGCCAATGCTATGCTCCTATCTCCATTCAGACGAACGCTACAGTTAATGTAACCACTAATACAACTACCAACTTAACTGCAAATGCGACTAATTTGACTAACGTCACTAAAGTGGCGCCGGGCCTCTTAGTCGCTATCTTGAGGCATGAGGTCAGGCTCTCCAGGTTGAAAGCGATGATATCTGCTGCTGGGAATGCTAGTCTGAACGTGAGCGAGGCTGAGAACCTCTCGAAGCAAGTGGAGGCCCTCTTGGAACAGGCTAGAGCTTACGCTTTAGCTGGTGATAAAGATACTGCAGCTCAACTAATGGCTAAGGCGAACAGTTTAATGTCCCAGATAGTGAGATGCCTGAAGGAGAGTTCGTCTAAAGCTGTGAAGGAGGGGAAAGTGGAAAAGATCAGGGGGATGAAGATCAACGCGACGATAGGGGATAAGCTGCCTCCTGGCATAGAGAAGAAGGGTAAGAAGCCCGAGATACCTCCCGGACAGGCTAAGAAAGAGGGTAAAGGGAAACCTGAATCTCCGGGGAAGGGTAAGAAGAGCTGAAACTCCATAAACTTTTATTTTTTATGATGTATCCGATGGGATGATGAGGAAGGTAGCGGTAGCGCTCGCGTTCATACTCCTCCCCTCTCTGATGCTTTCATCTGCTCCAGTCATAGAGGCCGCTCTCATAGTATTCCCGGACGGATGGGTCGATGTCACTCTATCCGTATCAGGAGTTAGCTCCAGGTACTACGATCTCAGGATAGTGGGCGATCCCCAGAATTTGATCGTGACTAGCAGTGGCCTAATCCTGAATTACAGCCGCATTGGGGGTATCATAAGGGTAGATACCTTGGGCCTGCCTCAATTCGAGGTCAACTATCAGACCCAGTCCTTGACGTCTAAGATTGGAATTATATGGAACCTCACGCTCTCCCTCCCCTCTAGCTCGACTAAAGTATACTTACCTGCTGACGCGACAATAGTGGGGATCTCATCTCTTCCAGATGAGATAAGCTCAGAAGGGGAATGGATAAAGCTTAGTTTTGGAACAGGGACTCTCTGGGTATCCTATAAGCTTGAGAAAATCTCGACACCACTGACCGTGACGAGATCTCAAGCGAGGACTGAGGTGAGGACCGCGACATCAGTAACTGAGTCTAAGGGGAATGAGTCGAGCGGGATTGAAGTCTCTACTGAGAGTACGATTAGTGAGATTAAGACGAGCGTTCCCAGTAAGAGCTCCGAGAATGCTCCATTTTGGTACATCTACATATTAGTCCCGATAATCGTGGGCGTATCAGCGCTCCTGCTAATCAGAAGTAGGGCGAAGAAAGTGGAATATGGTGAGATAGAGGAGCTCATCATCAGGGAACTCAGGGCTAGAGGCGGTGAGATGACTCAATCTGATCTCATAAAAGCCCTAGGACTTCCCAGGGCGACCGTCTGGAGGAGGATAAGGAAGATGGAGATGGAAGGCATCTTAACTCTCGAGAGGAGGGGGAATATCACTGTAGTAAGGTTGAGGAGATGATGAAGTCGAGGCTTCAGAGGAAGTATGAGGATCATTTGGAGTGTTTAGTCTGCGAGAGGAGATGCAAGATAAGGGAGGGGATGAGGGGCGCCTGCGGAAATTACGCTAACATAAACGGGAGCTTATACCATGTGGGCTATGGGAAATTGAGCTACATTGAGAGCAGACCCATAGAGATCAAGCCCCTATTTCACTACTGGCCCAACAGCACAGCTCTGACTTACTCGAATTATGGATGCAATTTCTACTGCCCTTGGTGCCAGAATCATGAGATAAGCTTCAGGTGGCCCCCCGAAGTCCCTGAAGTCAAACCGTCCTACCTCATAGATTTAGCTAAGAGGAGAGGGGATCATGGGATCTCAGCGAGCCTCAATGAGCCAGCTACCAACTTCGATTTCGTTTTAGAGGCTTCTAAGTTAGCTAAGGATTCAGGGCTCTATTCTATGGTGGTCACGAATGGTTACTTCACTTTAGAAGCCCTGAGGGAGCTCCTCAATGCCGGGACTGATGGTTACAGTATTGACATAAAGGGATGCCCTGAGATGGCTGAGAGGAAGATATTGCCTCACGTGAACCACGATATAATCTTCAGGAATGCTAGAGAGGTCATCGAGGAGGGGGGTCACGTGGAGATAGTCTACTTAGTGGTCACAGGGGCTAACGATTTCGAGAGTTGCTTCAACTGGATAGTGGATAAGCACCTCTCCCTCGGGCCTGACGTACCTCTGCACATAAATCGCTACTTCCCAGCGAATAGGTGGAGGGAGCCTGAGACAGATCTCAAGAAGCTCCTCGACTTCAGGGAGAGGGCTATGAGGGAGGGTATTAACTTCGTTTACGTGGGGAACGTTTGGGATCCCGATCTAGAGAGTACCTTCTGCCCTAAGTGCGGGAAGCTCCTCATCCGAAGGAGGATGTGTAGAGTGACTCACTTCAGCTTGATTCAGGAAGGGGGGAAGTGGAGGTGCCCCAGATGCGGGGCAGAGATACCGATGAGGGGAAAGTTCATTCAGCAGAGGAGAGGCCTCTTAGCCTAGGATCTCCGGAGCCCCCTCATAGGGGAACATCCTCAGTCCGATGACCCGTTAGGTTTTTTTTATTTTTAAGATCCACGCTTATCGATGAGGAGACTCCTGAAATACATATTGGTGACATTCTCCCTCACGATAGCTCTTGATATAACGATAATCGTGATTGTTAAGGCCTCTCCACCTCTAGCTAAGCTCCTGCTCACCTCAAGGTTTTTGATACCGGCTTCAGGAGTAGCTCTGATAAGCTTCGCGTACTTCGGTGATCTCCTAGAGAGGCTCCTGAGCCCATCGTTCAAGAGGAGGTATATCGCTCACTCCCTGATATTCTCGATATCGATAATAGCTATCAGCTACGTGATAACGCTTTCGATAAACGAGATCCCCCTCAAGGTCAGCTACTCCGGATTGGAGCTCATATCATACGATGAGCTCGGGAGCTTAATGCTAGTGCTCTCCAGCTTCCTCTCCGGGATGACCGTGAATACGATCGCCTCGCTAATTGAGGAAATAGGCTGGAGAGGGTTCTTGCTAGAGGAGACTATAAGATTCGGATTATTCAGATCATCGATCATAATAGGCTCTATCTGGTGGTTATGGCGTATCCCCTTAGCATTCATATTCGTGAAGATTTATCCGAAACATGAAGATATACTAGGGCTGATCTCATTCCTTCTTCTCACATTAACTCTCTCATACATCCTCTCCTGGTTGAGATTGATGAGTGGAAGCCTCTATCCGGTCGCTCTATTCAACGGTACCCTCAGCTCGATCTCCAACTCACTATCGCTCCCCCTGAGAGTGGAGGATGAGCTCTTCGGATTCCCCCTGGGGCTGCCTGTCTTAGCAGCTTCATTGATACTAGCAGTTATATTAGTGCTAAGTAAAGTTAAAAATAGCTACCATTTTTAAATAATCCCTAGAAATTATTGATAAATGTCCCTCTAATTCGGATAAGACCCCCATACCGGGAGCCACGCACTGTCGACGTCTCTACAGCTGAGGTGCGAGTTTCTCTCCGAGTGCTCATCGTTTGCTGATCTCTCCAGCCGCTTCACCCACCTCGGAAGTGAGAGATGCGTCATCTCGCTAGCCCTACTCACTGGGGGCTCGGGATTATTATATCGAATGATCTGTCGCTATTTTAAGCTCATAAACGATCTCACAGTTGAAACTGTAAGTTCACTTTCGGATCTTCAATGTAAACTTTTTAGGTGAGAGCAGCTATCTCCTTAAGCTCCTCGTGGAGTATCTCTATCTCCTCCTCAGTATTGTAGAGGTAGAAGCTGGCTCTAACGGTCCCCTGAGGAGCACCTAGCCTCCTATGGAGGGGATGGGCGCAATGGAGCCCTGTCCTGACCGCTATATTCTTAGCATCCAGTAGAGCCCCCACCATGTGGGGGTCCATCCCCTTCAAGTTGAACGAAACTATGCCGCCTCTCTCCTCAGCCCTCCTCGGCCCGTAGATCTTAATGCCTTCTATCCCCGAGAGGAGCTCCAGTGCCTTGCGAGTCAGCCTCACTTCGTGCTCCCTCACCCATTCCATCCCCACATCCATTAAGTAATTAGCTGCGGCAGCTAAGCCTATACCTCCAGCTACGTTCGGGGTCCCTCCCTCGTGCTTCCACGGGAGGCCGGCCCACTCCTGATCCTCGAGAGTCACATCCTCTATAGTCCCCCCTCCCGGTTTCGCTGGCATCATCTCCGCGAGCAGATCCTTCTTACCGTATAGCACTCCAGTACCCGTGGGGCCGAGCATCTTATGCCCTGAGAAAGCTAGAAAATCGCAATCAAGCTTTTTCACATCTACGGGCATGTGGGGGACCATTTGGGCCCCATCTATCAATATTAATGCCCCAACTTCCCTAGCTAGCTTTGTGAATTTCTCAATGTTTGGAATAGCTCCCGTGACGTTTGACATGCCTGAGATAGCTACTAACTTGGTCCTCTCATCTATGAGCCTCTCTGCTTCCTCCACAATCGGGACTCCGTACTCATCCACCTTAACGTAAGCTAGCTCGCATCCCCTCAGCTTTGAGATCATTCTCCACGGCAGCATGTTGCTGTGATGCTCCATCTCAGTGGTCACTATCTTATCCCCTTCCTTCAGATTCCAAACTGCCCATCCCCAAGCCACGATATTTATCGAATCGGTCGTGTTCGATGTGAAAACTATCTCCTCGAATTCAGCGTTTATGAACTTCGCCAGGGTTTCGTGAGCCCTCTCATATAGCTCAGAGGCCTCCCTGCTCAATTTATGTATCCCCCTATGGACGTTAGCGTTGAACCTCTCGTAAAATTCCCTTTCAGCCTCTATCACCTGCCTGGGCCTCTGGGTCGTCGCGGCGTTATCGAAGTATATCAAGCTCCTCAGTATCGGGAAGTCCTCCCTTATCTTAGCGATCATCCCGACACCTCCTTATCAATAGCTCTAAGAGGTTCCCCTTGGATGATACGATCTCGCAAGAAGCTCCGTATGCTCTAGCTAAAGCTTCTACAGACTCTAAGCTGAACCTATCCGTATCTATGAGCACTTCCACAGCATCGTCCTTGCCCATCGATGAGAGTAGCTTCGTCAACTTTATCAGGGGCACGTACTGACACTTGTACTTCTCCTTGACCATCTCTATCCTCTCCAATACCCTCATCTTCCCCCTCAAGGCGTCATTATTCCCAGAGTCGACTCCCTCCATATGCCCTCCACTACATCCCTAGCAGTTATTATACCGATTACCTTACCCTCCTGCACTATAGGGAGCCTCTTCACTCTGTTCTCTGCCATCAACCTAGCTGCTTCGGGCAAGGTAGCGTTGGGATCTATAGTTATTAGCTTTAAAGTCGCGTACTTCCCCACAGGATCGCAGTAATCACCCCCTCCAATGAGGAATCCCTTAACTACATCCCTCTCAGTGAATATCCCCACTATCTCCCCCTCTTCCTCGAGCAAGAGGCAGCCTATCCTCTCCCTCCTCATCAGCTCGACTGCCCTCTCCACGCTCTCCCCTATGCCTATCTTAATCACTCTCCATGTAGCGTAAGGCCTGAGGGGTACCTTACTCTTGGAGCTCGCGTAAGCCCTAGTTATATCGGCCGCAGTAACTACGCCGACTATCTCCTCACCTTCCATGACCACGAGCCTAGACTTAACTTTCATCATCGCTGAAGCTGCGTCCACGTAGCTATCGCCGGGCCTCACTACCCCGTACCTCCTGCTAGCTACATCAGCCACGCTGAGTTGCTCCGGCGCTATCTTCTGAGAGACAACAGTATTTATGAGATCTCTCTCAGTCAGGAAGCCTAATATCCTATCGGATTTAACTAAGGGGCTCCAGACATCCCTCTCAGCCATTATCTCTAGGGCCTGAAGGAGGTTCATATCCGGATTTATTATCAGGGGATTGGGGGACATGAACTCAGATACCCTCATGAACTCACCACACATCCCTGATCTCGAGGGATATATCCTTTTCTAAAAAATATTAAGGCCTCTCGAACCTTTTCCTCTCAACTATGAACCTCTCATGCTCCCCCTCACCTATGACCTCCTCCCCCCTGAGGCACCTCACCTCGAACTTCAGCCTCCTCCCGCTCACCTCCAGGAGCCTCGCCCTAACTAATATCTCATCCCCCAACCACGCTGGGGCCCTGTGCCTCACGCAGATCATCGTGCCCACGCTGATCATACCATCTGGGAGTTTATCAGCTACTATCGATTCCGAGACGCTCTCCATTAAAGCTATCATAGAGGGGGTTGAGAGGACATCGACCCTCCCGCTTCCGACTATGCTAGCTAGCATCTCCTCAGTTACTCTGAACTTCCTCTCCGCCTCCAATCCCGCTTCTATCATCTCCCATCCCCCTCCTGCATACCCTCTCCAGTATTAATGGAGATAGTAGCGTAGTGAGGGCGACCATCCCCACTATCTCGGCATAAGCCTCGCTCCCTAAAGCTCCAGTAGTGATACCTATCGAAGCTATTATCAACCCGAGCTCCCCCCTCGGCATCATACCCACCCCTAGCCCAACGGCCTCCCTCAAGCTGAGGGATAGGAGCGATGGTATCGCAGCGCCTACGAACTTCCCAGCCATTGCGAGGGCCGTGAGGATCAGTATGACGCTCACTACCTTCGGATCGCTCATTACTCTGAGGTCTAGGAGGGTCCCGAGGTACGCGAAGAAGATAGATCCGAATATCGCCTCCAAATCTGAGACTAGCTCCATTATCTCCTCCCTCCACTTGGACTCACCTATCGCCAGCCCAGCTGCATAAGCTCCGACCAGGGGGCTGAGCCCGAGGGCTCCTGTCACCGAAGCCGTGCCGAGGCCGGCTGAGATAGCTATAGCTTTCACAGCTCCCTTCCCGCCGAAGTCCTCAAGGGCCTCTATGAACCTCGGTATTATCGCTACTGATATCCCTAGGATTATTAGCCAGATCACTATGAAGGATGCTGTCTTCCATGCTATGGACAGTGGGTCTAGCGATCCACCCGATATAGCGCTCACGACGACACCCAGAACTACTATGCCCACTATGTCATCTAGGACAGCTGCGCTCATCAGAGTAGCTCCCATCCTAGTGCTGAGCAGCCCCATGTCGCTCAATACCCTCTTGGATATCGCTATGCTAGTGGCTACGAATGCAGCTCCAGCTATTAGTGCTACGGCCTCGCTGCTCCCAGTGGTCAAGTAGAAGTAATAAGCCAGGAGGAAGGGTAAGATACCTCCTCCAGTGGCTATCAAGGCAGCTATCATCCCGGATGCCCTCAAGCTCTCCAATCCAAGCTCTATACCAGCCGCTAGAAGGAGGAGGATGGCCCCTATTTCAGCGAAGCCTTCAACGTATTCGTTTATCACTACTAGGGGCTCCCCGAAGATTATGATACCTCCTCCGAGGGCGTAGGGGCCGAGTAGGATCCCCGCGAAGAGCTCACCCAGGACCGGAGGGAGCTTGAGCCCTCTGAATACACCTGAGAAGAGCTTAGCCGCTATGATCAATATGCTTACGGTGATTATTCCCCTTATCAGAGGTTCCATATCCTCTAATGGCGGATGCAACATAAAAGGATGCTCCCGCTCTTCTTCAGAAAATATTAAATATTTGTGAAATATATTTCAGGGGTGATAGCGTGAGAGTTGCTGTCTTCACGGACGAGGGGGATAGGGTGAGCTACCATTTCGGCAGGGCCAGGACTGTGACGATAGTGGATCTGGATGATATGGAATCCGTTGAGGTCATCCAGAACCTGCATGGAGCTGGGAGAGGAGGTGGAAGGGCCCTATCCGAAGCCCTGGCTAGGAGAGGGATCGATGCTGTGATCGTGGGCGGTATCGGGCCCGGGGCCCTGAGCCACCTATTGGAATATGGAATCAGAGTATATAGAGCTGCTGGGATGAGTGTCAGCGATGCTCTGAAATCTTTAGCTGAGGGGAAGCTCGAGGAGATAAGGGAGCCGTGCGAGGATCGTGGGGAATGCGGGCATGGATGCGAGAGCGAGTCCATAGGATTACATGGAAAAGTTTAAATATTTATGGAACATATTTCATATGGTGGTGGCATGGGTTGGGGAAGAGGTTGGTGGTGGAGAGGTTGGGGGCCCTGGCCGGGTCATGGGCCCTTCAGCTACCTTCCTCCCTGGGAGAGGCCTGGATGGGCTTTTAGAGGGCGTTGCTGGCCTTTCTGGTACTACGGAGCTCCCCCTAGCCCCTGGATAGGGGAAAATTTCCCAAGCAAGGAGGAGGAGATCAGATACCTCGAGGAGCTGGAAAGAGGCATCAGGGAGCAGCTGAAGTACATCGAGGAGAGGCTCAGGGAGCTGAAGGGTGAGACCCCCTAATTTTTTAATTTCTCAACGACTTGAGTGATTATGCTAATAAGAGGGGTGGGGGCCAGATTCATATTTTACCTGATTGTGCTATTCCTCCTCATCCCGGTCATAAGGGACACTGGCTCCCCTAGGTTCATGCTGAATATACCGACTTACGATGGGTCCGGCCAGGCGATGCACCCGGATGTGCTCCTCCTCAAGAACCCCATCGGAGGCTACAGGTACTGGATGGCCTTCACCCCATATCCTAACGGCTCAAGCATATATGAGAATCCATCTATAGTCGCAAGTAATGATGGGAAGGACTGGCAGGTGCCTAAAGGTCTAATTAATCCGTTGGAGCGAGCTCCGAGCCAGGGTCACTACTCAGATCCCGATATCTTCTCGGATGAGAGGGGGAGGCTCTGGCTCTTCTTCAGGTGGTCCTATAAGCTTGAGGAGCGAATATATGCGAAGTACTCGATAGACGGCATTAGATGGAGCGAGAAGATCCCCATACTGGAGGGGAACTCCGAGAGCCTCATATCCCCGGCGGTAGTGCGCGATAAATTATACAAGATGTGGTACGTCGATATAAGGCCCGAGCCTAACGTAATAAAGCTGAGGACGGCGCCATCCCCTCTTGGGCCCTGGAGCGAGCCCTTGAAGTGCAGAGTGAACGGCGTCCCTCCTGATAAGAATATATGGCACTTGGATGTCGTGAAGGTCAAGGGAGGTTACGATGCCTTCATCGTCCTGATAAACAAGGGGAAGGGATTGAGGGAGGGGGAACTCTACTTCGCTACGAGTAAGGATGGGATCGAATGGAACTTGAGCTCCTTCCCAGTGCTCGCACCCTCATCTAAGGGCTGGGATAGCTTCGTAATCTATCGCAGCTCCGCCATCCTGCTGGAAGAGATAGGGGGGTGCAGGCATTACGCCCTCTATTACTCAGCTGCTGAGAGCTCCGGCAAGTCCAAGATATGGCATACAGGTTACACGGAGGTTAATATCTGCGTGAATGGGGAGGGCGGGATTAAGTTAGGGTGAGCCCCTCGCCGAATTGGAAATTTTATTAATGATGAGTGATCAGGATCCCTATGAACCCCGAGGAGATCTTCAGTATGATAAAGCTAGCAGCTGCTTGGAGCCGGTGATACGCAAGACACCCGTCATGATCAGCGAAGCTATATCGCGACTGTCGAGAGCGGAGGTATTCCTGAAGATGGAGAACTTCCAGAGGACTGGATCCTTCAAGGTTAGAGGGGCTTATTACAAGATGAGCAAGATGAAGGGAGTTAAGAGCGTCGTCGCGGCTAGCTCCGGAAACCACGCGCAGGGGGTATCTTACTCAGCTAGCCTCCTGGGTATGAAAGCCAAGGTAGTGATGCCGAAGTATACGCCCTTCTTCAAGGTGAATGCCGTTAAGGGCTATGGTGGCGAGGCGATCCTACATGGAGAGACTTACGACGATGCTTATCTCAAAGCTATGGAGATCTCCAAGGAGGAGGGGATACCCTTCATACATCCCTTCGATGATCCCGAGATAATAGCTGGGCAGGGCACTATAGGATTGGAGATAAGCGATCTGGATTTCGATGCCGTCATAGTGCCTGTGGGTGGAGGGGGCCTCATATCCGGGATAGCTATAGCTGTCAAGAGATTGAAGCCCAATGCAAAAGTAATAGGGGTTCAGCCGGCTGGAGCTCCCTCTTCTTATCTCTCCTTCAGGGAGGGAAGGATTGTGGAGACCGATATAGCTTACAGTATCGCTGATGGCGTTATAGTTAAGAGGCCTGGGGAATTGACCCTGAAGATCATGAGGGAGTTCGTTGACGATATAGTATTAGTTGACGATAGGGAGATAGCTAGAGCTATATTCCTACTATTGGAGAGGGAGAAAACTGTCGTTGAGGGAGCTGGGGCGCTCCCGGTAGCAGCTCTACTATCTGGGAAGCTTAGGCTGGGGGGAGGAGGGTCGTCTGCGTCCTCTCCGGTGGTAATATAGATCCACCGATGCTGGATAGGATAATGAACAGGGTCTTACTGCTCGAGGGAAGGCAGATAAAAGTGATGGGGGTCCTGCCCGAGAGACCGGGGCAGCTGAAGAGGGTCATCGATGTAGTTGCTGAGCTAGGCTTCAACATAGTTGAGATCGAGCATGAGAGGTTGAACCCGCTCATACATCCTGGCATGACTCAAGTCACGCTAGTGCTCGAGGTCCCCGGCAGGGAGTACGCTGACCTCCTCATATCTAGGCTGAGGGGCATGGGGCTGGAGTTCAGCCAGGTCATGTTTTAATCCTTCAATCCCCCACCAGCTAGGTGGTCCCATGGTGGAGTACGTATTCACTGACAGGGCTCCGAAGCCCATAGGTCCCTATAGTCAGGCCGTTATAGCGGGCAACTTCGTCTTCCTAGCCGGGCAGATACCCATCGACCCGAAGACCGGCGAGCTCGTCGATGGCGGTATAAAGGAGCAGACCAGGAGGGTCCTGGAGAACATAAAGGCTGTCCTTGAGAAAGCCGGGTGCTCCCTCAAGGATGTTGTCAATGTCACGGTCTTCCTCAAGGATCTATCCTATTTCAATGAATTCAATGAGGTATATAGCGAGTACTTCTCGGAGAACAAGCCAGCCAGAGCGACTATTCAAGTCGCAGCCCTGCCCAAGAACGCTTTAGTTGAGATAGTGGCTATAGCTTATAGGGAGTCACTCCACGATTAAGGGGACGCAGACCTCGAATGAGCTCCCATCCCTGTACACCTTTAGGTTAACGCAATCCGAACCGTAGTTATCTTCTAGGGCATTCCTCAGGTCACTAGCTTTAATTAACTTCCTTCCGGCCGCCTCGACTATGACATCCCCCGGCCTTATGCCCTTAGATGCTGCGGGCGATCTCGGGATGACTTGAACGACTATGAGCCCCTCCCTCTGTGGTATACCGTACATCTGGGATATATTCGGGTTCAATGGTGCGACGAAGACCCCTATCCATGCCCTTATCGGTCTCCCATATTTTTCTATCATCGAGAGGAACCTCTTCACGGAGTTTATGGGGATCGCGAACCCTATGCCTTGAGCGAATGGCACTATTGCAGTGGCTACGCCTACGGCCTCTCCCCCGCAATTGACTATCGGCCCTCCGCTGTTCCCCGGGTTTATAGCTGCATCTGTCTGGAGTAGGTCATCTAAGTAGATGCCGCTCGCCTCATCTATTATAGCTCTCCCGACCGCGCTTATGACTCCCATGGAGACTGAAGTCCCTGTCAACCCCAAGGGCGAACCCACTGCGAAGACCAGCTCACCTATCCTAACGCTATCGGAATCTCCCATCCTCAGGGGAGGGAGATCTGAGTCTACCTCGACTAAGGCTAGGTCCCTCATGGTATCTAGGGCCCTCAACTTGCCCCTTGAGCTCGAACCATCGCTGAAAACTACATTTATCTCCTTCGCTCTAGCGACTACGTGGGCGTTAGTCACGACTATGCCCTTCCTCGCGATGAAACCCGAGCCAGCTCCATGCAGGACCCTTGGACCGAAGAAGAAGGAGATCTCGGGGACTGTAGTGTATACTGTGACCACGCTCTCAGCTATCTCCGAGACCATCGATGCTATCCTATCGCTAATCTCCTTGAAGTCCATACTCCCATCTGGGCTGGAGGAATAGATAACCTTTTCTAGCTCAACCGTATAGCACTACTTTCAGCCCTATGCCCTCGAATACCTCCTTTATCTCCTTCAGCCTCTCCCTACTCGGTGCCTCATGCACCCTCATCTTATATGGCATGCCCAGCCTGGCGTACTTCTCAGCTACATCGTGGAAGGGGAGTAGATGTATCTCCTCAACCCTCAAGGTCGATAAAAAGCCGGCTATTCCCCTTATATTCTCCTCTGTATCCGTTATAGTCGGTATCACAGGGAACCTGATCACCATATCCCTCTTGCTCTCACTCAGGAACCTCATGTTATCTAAGATCGGCTTGCTCGGGACTCCGGTGTATAGCGAGCTGCTCTCATCATCGAACAGCTTTATGTCATGATAGAAGAGATCTATGTACTGCATCAACTTCCTCAATATCTCCCTGGACACGAACCCGGAGGTCTCCACTACCGTATGTATTCCCTCAGCCTTGCAAGCCTCCAGCAGCCCCTTGAGGAAGAGGGGTTGGAAGAACGGCTCCCCTCCGGTGAAGGTGACCCCTCCTCCCGAGGAATCGAAGAAAGTCACATCCTTCCTTATCTCCTCCATCACTTCCTCGACGCTATACTCCCTCCCGACTAACTTCAGAGCGTTAGATGGGCAGTTATCACTGCACTTCCCACAGCCATCGCAGAGCTCCCTATCTATTATGTGGACGTCCCCCTTATCTATCCTTATAGCTTGCAGAGGGCATAAATCGATGCAGAGGTGACAGTGGAGGCACTTATATTCGAAGTACATTATCTGCGGCTTCGAGCTTATCCCTTCCGGGTTCTGGCACCACCAACAGCGTAAGGGACATCCCTTCAGGAATACATTGGTCCTTATCCCTGGGCCGTCGTGTATCGCGAACCTCTGGATATCGAATATCATCCCTCTCAAGCTGACTCCTCTCAGAGCGATTTGTGCTCAGTCCTCTCTATTATCTCATCCTGGAGCCCCTTCGGTAAGTTGACGAAGTAATCGCTGTAACCGGCTACCCTGACCATGAGGTCCTGGAAGTCCTGGGGCCTCCTCTGAGCTTCCCTCAGGAGCTCAGCGCTGACGACATTGAACTGCACGTGATGACCACCGAGCCTGAAGAAAGCTCTGATGAGTTGAGCTAGCTTCCTCAAATTCTCCTCACTATCAAATATATCAGGCGTGAGTTTCTGGTTCAGGAGGGCCCCTCCAGTCTTGTCCCAATCGCACTTAGCGACGCTCCTGAAGACAGCTGCTATACCTCTCCTATCCATGCCTTGCACTGGAGATACGCCCTCAGATACCGGGAATCCCGCAGCTCTGCCATCAGGCGTCGCTCCAGTCACCTTCCCGAAGTATACGTGGACTGTCGTGGGCAGGAAGTACGCTCTCCTCGATGCCTTCCTCACGGGACTCCTCGGATAACTCTCTATAAGCTCCACGATCTTATCGACTACTTCCTTAGCTATGGAGTCAGCGTAATCGTTATCGTTCCCGAATTTGGGCGTCTTATCAGGGTTCCTCAGTATCTCCCTGAGGAACTCGTACCCCTCGAAGTTCTTTGAGAGCGCATCCAAGAGCTCCGACATAGATACGGTTCCCTTCTCGAATACATGGTACTTTATAGCAGCTAAGCTGTCAGTTATAGTACCCAATCCGACCACTTGGATGTACTGAGTGTTGTACCTAGCTCCTCCGGCGTTGTAATCCTTCGCTTTCTCAACGCAATCCTCTATCCAGAGGGAGAGGAACGGGACTGGGAGGTACTTAGCGTATAGAGCTTCGATTATATCATTCCCCTTCATCTTTATGTCCAGGAAGTACTTCACTTGCTTGATGAAAGCATTCCAAAGGTCCTCAAAGCTCTTGAACTCCCTCGGATCCCCTGTCTCAAGGCCTATCTTCTTCCCGGTCCTGGGGTCTACCCCATTATTGAGAGTTATCTCCAGTATCTTGGGCAAGTTGAAGTAACCCGTCAGTATGTAGCACTCCTTCCCGAAGGAGCCAGATTCAACGCACCCACTCGCCCCAGAGGTCCTGGCATCCTCTAAGCTCTTCCCCTGCCTCAGCATCTTCACAACGATACCATCGAAATTGAAGAACGGGGGCTCCCCGAACCCAGGGCCCACTACTTTTAGGGCCTTTATTAAGAAGCTATCTGGATTTTTCTCACTGATCAGAACCGCAGTATTGGGCTGGAGTGTCCTCATCTCATCCAGGACTTCCAATATTAAGTAGGAGAGTTCGTTAACACCGTCCTTCCCGTCCTTCGTCAAGCCCCCTAAGTTCAGCTTGGAGAAATCGTTGTAAGTGAAGCTCTCCTCAGCTGTGACTCCCACCTTAGGGACAGCTGGCTGATTGTTGAACTTGAGCCAGAATGCTTGCAATAACTCCTTAGCCCTCTCCCTAGTCAGTCTCCCTTCCTCTATATCCTTCTTGTAGAATGGATAGAGGTGCTGATCTATCCTCCCAGGGCTGAAAGAGTCCCATGGGTTCGTCTCATAAGTGATACCTACGTGTATGAACCAGTAATGCTGAAGAGCCTCCCAGAATGTTCTGGGAGCATGAGCTGGTACCCATCTGCATATTTCAGCCATCTGCTCTAACTCCTTCTTCCTCTCAGGATCCTTCTCCTCCTTAGCCATCTGCTCCAATTTCTCAGCGTACCTCCTAGCGTATATCATTATGGCATCGGCCACTATATCCATGGCCTTGAGCTCCTCCATCTTCTCGTAGTACTCAGGATCTGAGGGATCTAAGGATTCCATCTTCCTCCTTATCTGTTCCTTTATGTCTAAGACTCCCATCTTGAATACTCTCTCCCCGCCGGCAGTGTGCCCGGGAGCCCTCTGCTCCATGAACTCAGTAAAAACACCTGCCTCGTAAGCGTCTATCCACTCCTCGGGTAAGCTCTCGAATATTATGTCCCTCATGGCCCTGCCTCTCCAGAACGGTATCGCTTCCCTCTCATAGAACTCCTTGGTCTCCTCATCTACCTTGTAGGGCATGTTCTTCCTCTTATCGAGGATCTCGAGATCCTCGAGGCTGTGGACGCATATCTCAGGGTAAGTCGGGACTTCCTTAACCCCAGTCCCCCTGAGGCCAACTATTAGCTGGCCCTCCTCGATGGGGAGGCTGACTCTCTCCATGAGGTACTTGAACGCTAGAGCCCTCTGAACTGGGATCGATTTCCCCTTCGGGATATCGCTCTTGTAAAATTCAGTGATTAATTTAGCCCTCTCTAGGGATACCTTGACTTGAGCTTTAACACTCTCCTCCCTCAACTTAGCGATCCTCTCATTTATCGGCCTAATTACACTCCTCCTCTTCTCAACTTCCTTCAGAATCTTGACCTCGCAAGAGGCTTCGGGGGTAATGGGAGTCATTGACCCACCTCCTCAAAACGCATCTCATGATTTTAAGCGTTGCGATCATCCGCAACTCTCTTGATTTAAGTTTTGCGTTCACGCCAGCTCTATGCATCCTCAACTGAGCTCTCCGATGTCGAGGACATCTTCCTCTCCAGATACTCTCCGAAGAAGGCCCATGCTGAGAATACACCGACTAGAGCCCCTATTCCTATCGCGAAACCTAAGGAGAGCGCGAATTTTATCTCATAAGTCAAGTTGGCTAGATCTATTATCAGAGTGGCTATTATGAGGGAGATAAGCATCAGGAAGAACCTCTCTGTCTTCTTCTCAAATCTCATAGATTTCACTAATGCGTCCGTGAGTACTATGGAGACTAAAGTTAGGATAACGACGCTCCCGATCCTAGTGAGGTAGCTCATAGCCTCACTGTAGAGTTGAGCTTGCTCAGGGACGAATATCCTGATTATAGCTGCTGAAGCAGCGATGAGTATGAGCGAATCCGCAAGCAATGAGAACATCCTGGCAAGGGGGAGCCTAGTACCCTCCGGAAATAGCTCCCTTATCCCCTCCTCGAGCTTCCCGGTCTTAACGAGCCACCTTATCATCCTATTGGTCAACCTGATTATGAGCAGGGATATGAGGAGGATCAATGAAGCTAGAGCTACCTTAGGTATTGCTGCGATCACATCGTTCATGGCCTCGAGGAGCTCCTCGACTATTTGCATATCACACCCCGATGAGAGTTAGAGCCACCCTATATAATATGTAGAGCATCAGTAAGAGGGTAGTCAGGGCTAAAGCCGATATGAATGTCTTGAGGAGCTCTCTAGAGGCTTGGAGAGTGAAGGAGTATCCCAGGAGGCTGGTTGAGTAGATTATCTTGCTTATCTCATATGCCCTCTTAGCCGGAACTATCGCAGCTTCTTGTATCGTGATTAGTGCTATTAAAGTTGAGAGCATCTTGATGGAACCAGCTAGGATCAGGTTCTGGGAGGGGGATTGGAGGGATGTGGAGATGAGGCTCGCTGCCAAAAGTCCTATGTAGTTGGAGGATACTAGATAAGCTGAAGCCCTTATCCTCCCGATCCTATCATTCACTTCTGAGAATACGTGCATGCCAAGTAAGTTCACACCCAGGAATGTCAGGGAGGTGAGGAAAGATATCGCTATATGATAAGTTGGCACCGCTATGAATGGTATTGCTGCCGTGAGCAGCGAGTTCAGTAGCATGGCTGCTATGTAAGCTTTGTATCCCCTCCATACGTACGAGCCAAGGATCCCGCCGACGTTCCCTGTGATAGTGAGGGCCACTGTTATGTAAACTGGGGCCCCAAGCTCCTTCAATAGAGGACTCCAGGAGATACCAAGCATATTGCTTCCAGCGAACATGAGGCTCAGGATTAGTAGAGCTGTCCCGCTCCTTATCTTCACTTCCTCCACGACGCTAGATCTCGGCTCTGATATCGATCTTGGTACGGGCGTCATCATCAGGAGCATGGAGCCGGAGAGGCCTACGAGGAGGGCCGTGAAGTAGAGCAAGTAGTAAGATGAGGGGGCTGTGTAAGCAGCGGAGACGTAAGTCATTACTAGGGAACCGAGCAGGGAGGAGAGGGATGATGCAGCAGATCTGTGTATCGAGACCTCTATCACCTCATCCCCGCTGAACATGGAGTATACTGCAGCCCCTATCAGGATGCTGGTGAGGGCCGCGGATACGTTCGCTAGCATGTAAGCGAGGGAGAGGATGGGGGGGCTTAAGAGGAGGAAGGGGAGTGAGAACCACATCAATCTCTCCAATACGTGCGAGGAGATTATCACCCTCTTGAACCTGCTCTCGAAAAGCCTCGGATCCCTATAGACGATAGATGATACTAAGATCCCTCCTATCGCTGTGGGTACGAGGACGAGGGAGATATCGCGAACTGGGTAGCCGGAGTATGCTAGCATAGGTATGAAGAGACCCCTAGTTATGGAGACGTAGAAGCCCGTGAAGAAAGCCTCAGCTATCATGGATATCTTCGATAGGGCGTTTCCCATGTAGCTCCCCCTTTCGTGAGTTTAGCTAAGGTAGCGTCCCTTACTATATATAGAGATCCTTTGAGAGGGCCTCTTGGGAGCTCAGAAAAGTTATGCAAAGGAGTCTCGAAATGTCAAGTGACCTGCAGCTGAGATCTTGATTTTTATCGGAGAGGGCGGGAGGGACGCTTATCCGATGATGTAATAGAATTCGATATTGTCTTAGCCGCTCAGCGAGTTTTAGCTTCCAGATTGAGGGATCCCTAGAGAATGAGGATTCACTGAAGGTTACGATGGGTATTTCAGAGAAAGCCATCTAAAAAAGAGGAGGTTAGAAGCCCACATATCTATCCTTGGGAGCCCCGCAGACGGGGCACCTCTCCGGAGGCACCTCACCTACGTAAGTGTGACCGCAGACGGGGCATATCCATACCTTCCCCTCTATCTTGAAATCCTTTCCAGCATCCACGCTTTCCTTAGCCTTTCTATAGAGCTCAGCATGTATCTTCTCAGCCTCATATGCCCATTTGAAACTTCTCTCCGCTTGATCGACCCCCTGCGATCTGGCTAGCTCCATATAAACTGGGTACATCTCCTTCACTTCATACTCCTCTCCCTCTATCGCGAGCTCTAAGTTGTGAGAGGTCGATCCCGGGCCTATAGGCGTCCCAGCGGAGACTTTGACACTCTCCTTATAATCCTTGAGCACGTTGTAGTGATTCGTAGCGTGAACTTGCTCAGCGTATGCTATAGCTTTAAAGAGCCTAGCCACGTTGGGGAATCCCTCCCTCTCAGCTATACCTGAGAAGATCAGGTACCTCATGTGGGCCATCGATTCCCCTCCGAAGGCTGAGAGTACGGCATCCTTGGTCATAGGGCGTATGTGGTGCATATGCTAAACTACGCCTAAATAATTTAAAAATTACTATAGTTAAGATATAGAACTACTTGACGTTGAGGGATATCGCATTCAACACAACGATGATATCGCTCATACTCATTATCAAAGCCCCTATCGCGGGTCCTATCACCACTAGCCCCGCTAAGGCCCCCGCTGCGAGAGGGATAGTCAGCGAATTATATCCTATGGACCAGAGGACGTTCTCGAGCATCTTCCTGTATGAGGACTTGGCCAGCTTGAAGAAGTAGACCACATCCCTTATATCGCTCCTGACTAGTATTACGTCAGCGCTCTCTATAGCTATATCTGTGCCAGCACCTATAGCGATACCTACATCGGCTTGCAGCAGCGCTGGAGCGTCGTTTATCCCGTCCCCCACCATAGCGACAGCTAAGCCCTTCTCCTGCATCTCCCTTATTATATCGACTTTCTCATGAGGTTTCACTTCAGCATGATAGCTATCTATTCCCAATCTCTCAGAGAGTTTAGAGGCAACAGCCCTCCTATCCCCAGTGAGCATGTGAACCTCGTAGCCCATCCCCTTGAGCTCCTCGATAGCCCTCTCAACTCCCTCCTTGGGATCGTCCTCTAACTCCACGATCCCAGCTAACGCTCCATCTACAATTATCTGGACAGCCGTGCTCCCAGATTCGACTATATCCGATCCAGCAGTAATGGAGACCCTTCTGCCCTCTACAATCCCCTCCACACCCACACCCGGGATGCTCCTGAACTCCCTCACGTCGACTAGCTTTATCCCTTCCTCCTCAGCTTTCCTCACGATGGCCCTAGCTACAGGGTGGCTCGAGAGGTAATCTAGTGAAGCAGCTAACTTCAGGACCTCGAGCTCATCGAAGCCGTTAAGGGCTTCTACCCTCTTCACTCTGAATTTACCCTCAGTTAGAGTGCCTGTCTTATCGAATACTATGACCTTCACGTCCTTAGCCCTCTCCAAGGCTTCCCTCGACTTCAGCAGTATGCCCCTGCTCGAGGATAGCATAGCCGTCCTCTGTATTACGATAGGGATAGCTAGGCCCAGCGCGTGAGGGCAGGCAACTACGACGACCGAGACAGCCCTCTCGATAGCGAAGCCCAAGCTATGACCTTTCAATGACCAATAGGCTAGGGTAATCGCTCCCGAGGCTATGACGAATATTGTGAGGAAGAACGCAGCTCTATCAGCTATTTCCTTGAATCTAGATCTGGAGGATCTTATCTCCTTGATCAACCTCTCAACTTGACCCAGATAGCTATCTTCTCCCGTCCTCTTGACCTCTATCTTGACTGCTCCCTCTAGATTAATGCTACCGGCTATAACGCTCCCGCCCTTCCCCCTAACCACTGGGGCGGATTCCCCGGTCAGGATGGATTCATCGAAGGAGGAGGCGCCCTCTATAATAACGCCATCGGCTGGTACCCTCTCCCCGGGTTTAACGAGGACTATATCTCCGGGCTTCAGCTCCCTGACGGGGACGTCCCTGTAGCTACCGTCTGAGATGAGGTGGGCCTCATAAGGGAGGAGTCTCACGAGCAGATCCATCGAGCTCGTGGCTGCAGATATAACTTTAGCCTCTATGAAGTGCCCTATCAACATTATATCTATCAGGAGAGCGAGCTCCAGGTAGAAGGCTTTAGAACCCCCTGATAGGAAGGAATATAGGCTGTAGAAGAACGATGCTGAGATCCCTATGGAGACGAGCAACATCATCCCCGGGCTCCTCTCCTTGAGCTCAGATACAGCCCCTCTGAGGAAGGGGTAGCCACCGTAGAGGAAGAGGAGAGATGCCGAGATCAGCCCTATTATTCCCTGATGTATTCCAAGCGAGATCCCCAGATCCTCAGCCACATCCGATGTGAGAAAAATAGGGATTGTGAGGATTAGGGAGGCTATAAGCTTCCTCTTTAAATCGGAGGAATGATGGACGTGGCCCTCATGATGACCTCCAGATAAGTAGCGTTTTGGATCCCTCGAGAATTCCTCCATACATGCTTTAGAGCAGAAATAGTATTCCTGTCCTTGGTAAGTGAGCTTGTACTCCGCTCTCTTAGGGTCGACGTCCATCCCGCACACAGGGTCCTTAACCATAGTTATCTAATGCCTGAGACTCCCATCTTTTTAAAAGTTGCTGGAGGGGCATATTTAAATGCCCTAACATCCACTTTTGTAGTACGGAGAAAACCGAAGAGCTCCTGGAGAAAGGAGTGAAGCCTTCTCTGGTATGCTCTGGAGAAGGACCCGAAGCTAGCTTCAGAACTGATCAGCAGGATGTTCGAGGAAGTACTCGCTGTCATCGTAAAGTCGATCGGATCTATCGAGCAGAATAGCTTAGCTAACTGAAAATTTGAATAAACTATCCAAGACAGTCAACAGCTTGGCTTCAACTGTGGGGAAGCTCAGTAGGAGATATGAGAAGCTCAGGGAGACAGAGTTAAGGCAGGATCTCAGGGATCTATGCTTCAAAAGGGGGCTAGAGGTAGATAGGAGCTTCATAACCAGGGGGAAGCCTGGGGTCGATGCTATAATAACAGGGAGGAGGGTAGTAGCTTTAGTGGAGATAGCGATGAGAGGGGGATCCAAGGGCATAGGGCAGCTATTGAGGGCATCCGAAGCTTATGGGGAGATCTATAAAGTTAGGCCGAGGCTCTTCCTCTTATGCGTTGAGGGACCAGATGAGCTCACCATTAGGAGAGTTGAGGAGGAGGGCGTTATTGTGACTATGAGGCTAGGGGAGATAGCTAGGGAACTGGAGAAAGTTGAATCTGGATGATTGTTTAGAAGCTCAGTATTGTATCTCTCTCCTCCCCTATAGTAGTGGGATCCCCGTGCCCAGGAAAAACTGAAGTATCCTCGGGGAGGCTCAATAACTTCCTCAAGCTCTTCCTCATCTGCTTGTAGTCCGGCTTCCCTGAGTAGCGTAAGGTACCCACAGCGCCCTTGAATAGCGTATCCCCCGTGAACACAGAATTTATCTCACTCGAGTAGTAGCAAGTGCTCCCGGGAGTGTGCCCCGGTGTATGAATGGCTAGGAAACTCAATTCCCCCAACTTTATCCTGATCCCATCCTCTATAGGTTCTATCCTCGGGAGGGTGCCGAAGTCCTCCTTCCAGTAGAGGGGGAGCATCTCCAAGTCCATGGGATGGGCTAGTGCCCTGCAGTTCGTTGCTCTCACTATCTCACTGAGCCCCATTAAGTGATCGAAGTGCGTATGAGTTATCAAGATGACTTCTAGCTTCAATCCCCTCTCCTCAATGAGCCTTACGACATCCTCGGCTGGGCATCCGGCATCTATGAGGAGCGAGTTCTTCCCAGTTTTATCCTCAATTAGGTAGCAGAGGCTCTCGAAGGGGCCGCAGCATATCCTGAATACATTCGCTAGGGATGTCCCCAGGACTCTATCCAGGAGATCACCCCGAATTAATAATCACTTATATAAAACTGTGGCACCCTCCCCCAGAACTCTCAGGATCCCTCGTATATCTCAGGGAGTTATTGTATTGAGATCCGTCCGTTAAATATATTAAAAAATGGGGGATTTGGAGGGAGAGATTAACTCTTGTATATCGTGGAGTACGTGAGTAACATCGGTGGACCCACTAGCACGCCATTCACATTCTTCTGAGTTATGAGTATGAGCTCTCCCTGGAATAGAGGGATCAGAGGAGCATCCTCAGCTAATATCCTCTGTACCTCCGCATAATAGTTGCTCCTCACTTTAGTATCTACTTCAACAGCTGCTTTATCGAGTAGTTCATCAACTCTGGGGTTTGAGTAGCCTGAAGCGAGCCACCTGTTGGACTCGGTCCTGAGGAAGGGTGTTAGGTAATCGTCAGGATCTATGTAGTCAGGATACCATCCCAGGAGGTGAATGTTCATCCTCCCAGATCTCTGCTGCTCTAAGTAAGTTGCCCATTCGCTGCTCTTCAGTTCTACTTCTATCATTCCAGTTGCCTCAAACTGCTTCTTGAGGAGTTGAGCTACATCAGCCTCAGTGTCACCGTAGTGAGTGGGCGTGTACCATAGCTCTATCTTAAGCTTTTTAGTCTCGCTATAGCCCGCTTGAGTTAGGAGCTTGCGGGCCATCTCCAGGTTCGGTTTATCACCGTACTTCTCCTTGAAGACATCTAAGTGGCTCCACATCCCATTGGGTACCATGCTGTAGAGAGGAGCCACACTCCCCAGGAATACCTTATCCACTATCTCAGATCTATCGACAGCGTAAGCCAATGCCTGCCTGACCAATACGTTGTTGAACGGAGGCGTATCTACCTTCAGCACTATGTACCTTATGAATCCTCCTGGTGCGACTACGCTCTTGTAGTTAGGATTGTTCATGAGGTCCTTGTAATCCGTCGGCCTGAGGGTCTTCCAAGCTATATCTATCTCTCCCCTCTCTAGAGCGAGCCTCATCGTCGAAGCATCCTTGTAGAACCTTATCACGAAGCTCGGGCTCTTCGGCTTATCCCCATGGTAGTACGGGTTGGCCTCGAGTATAAGATACTCATCCCTCTTGAACTCCTTGATGCAGTAAGCCCCAGCCCCTCCCCAAGTAGCATCGCTGACTATCTTGTCCTCTGGGTAGCTCGGGTGGACTGGGAAGTATGGAGGTGTAGCCACTAGGGCGAGGAAGTAGCTGACTGGCTTTTTGAGTTTGAATTGCACAGTATAATCATCCAAAGCCACTACATCCTCTACGAAATCAGTTACGAGCCAAGCTGGGTCCCCATTTATCTTCATCACTCTCTTAATGCTCCTGACGACGTCTTGAGCTTTAACCGGGGTGCCATCGCAGAACTTGACGTTCTTCTTGAGGTAGAATACCCAAGTAGATCCTCCGTCCTTCACTTCGTACCTCTCAGCTATGCCAGGGATGAGTTTGTCCGTACCGGGCTCGTACTTGTACAAGCCCTCCCCGACGTTAGAGAGGACCTCCCACGTGAAGAAGTCATATGCGTTAGATGTATCCAAATCGGAGATCTTATCCGTGGTTCCTAAGGTTATCCTAGCGGTAGGAGGAGCTGGTCTAAGGAGGAAATAAGCTGCTGCAGCGATTATTATTATGAGGACGACTAAAATCGCTAGTAAATACGCTCTCCTCATACACACCACCGGATTTTACTGTATCGGGGGCCCTGAAATATAAAAAGTTTATGGTGCACTCTTTTATGGATCCGCTGTTTGAACGGAGGAATGCGATTAACGGACCTCGGGAGGAAAATTTAAATTTTGATGTTTTTCGAAGTGAGGAGATCTTACCGGAGGAGTTCGAGGATGGGGCTCGCTAGATACATTGGGGTGAGGACCCTCCTGATAATACCGACTATAATGATCCTCTATACGCTGGTATTCTTCATCTTGAGGATCCTCCCGGGGAATCCCGTCTTAGCGGTGCTGGGTACGAAGAACATACCTGAGGAGCAATTGAGGGCCATAATGGAGAGGCTCGGTTTGAACAAGCCCATTCACGTCCAGTACTTCGAGTACTTAGCTAACCTGCTCAGGGGGGATATGGGGGTCAGTTTAGTGATTCAGGGGAGGCCCATAGCTCGAGATATAATTGAGAGGCTTCCAGCGACTATAGAGCTCTCTATCTCCTCCATAATAGTCAGCTTAGTCTTAGGGGTCTCGTTCGGTTATATAGCTGCCAGGAGAAGGGGAAAGATCATAGATTCTTCTATAAGGGTCCTCGGCTCATTTCTGTACACTATATTCATCCCTTGGTTCGGTATGCTCCTCCAGATAATTTTCGGGATCTGGTTGAGGCTCCTCCCGATAGGGGGGAGGATCACGCCTGGGATAGCTCCTTCAGGACCGACTGGATTCGTCCTCCTCGACTCACTCATTCAAGGGGATTTATATGCCTTCCTAGATTCCCTCAAGTACCTGATACTCCCATCTATAACTTTGGGAATAATGCTGAGCGGCCCTTACATGAGGTTAGCGAGGAACAACATGATCAAGGCACTGGACTCTGGTTTCTCCCTAGCTTATAGGGCGAGGGGGATTAAGGAGGATAAGATAGTCAGGTACTCTCTCAAGCACGCTATGATACCTGTAGTCACATACACCGGGCTTCAGTTCGCCCTCTTACTGGGAGGGGCTGTCTTAACTGAGACAACCTTCAGTTGGCCGGGTATAGGGACTTACTTAGTTGAGAAGGTCTTTTACAGGGATTATCCAGCGATACAGGCTGTTGTGATAGTTTTCGCTTTCTTCGTTGGTGTGATAAGCTTGATCGTGGATATTATTTACGCTTACATAGATCCGAGGATAAGGTATTGAGGTGAGATTTTGTCAATACGCGGGAACCTCTTCTTAATCTCCGGGATAGTTATAGTGGCCTCCATACTCATCATATCGATTCTAGCTGATTACATAGCCCCGTTCTCATACGATGAGGTCGCCGGCCCCCCTCTATCCCCTCCTAACGGGGTCAACTTGATGGGCACTGATAACTTGGGCTACGATGTTTGGTCCAGGATCGTTTACGGATCCAGATCAGTCTTATTCGTCGTCTTCACTTCTATAATACTCAGCGCGGCAATAGGGATCCCACTGGGTCTCCTCAGTGGTTACATAAGTGGGAAGCTCGATAAGGCTCTCTCATTCATAATGGATTCTATATACGCATTCCCGAGCCTCGTCCTAGCTATAGCTCTAGCAGTAGTGCTCGGACCTTCCCCAGTGAACGCTGCTATAGCGATAGCTATAGTCTACGTGCCGACTTACTTCAGGATGGTCAGGGGGCAGGTGCTCAGCGTGAAGACAGAGCCCTTCATAGAGGTGAACAGGGCCCTCGGGCTCCCCCTGGCTAGGATGCTCTTCAGACACATAATGCCCCATGTAGCCCCCACGATAATGGTAGTCTTCAGTTTGAGCAGCACTGATGCCGTGCTGACTGAAGCTGCCCTCAGTTTCTTAGGCCTCTCAGTTCAACCACCCACTCCGGATTGGGGATATGAGCTCTACAAAGGTAAGGGGTTCCTCCTCTCAGGCGCTTGGTGGATGGTCTTCTTCCCAGGGCTCATGATAACGCTACTGGCCATGGGATTCGCTCTGATAAGCGAGGGATTGAGCAAGGGGGAGAGGGAGGTGATATGATGCTCAAGATAGAGGACCTCAGCGTGAGGTACTTCACTAAGAAGGGAGTAGTTTACGCTGTGGATAACGTATCCCTCGAGGTCAGGAAGGGAGAGGCTTTAGCTTTAGTTGGCGAGAGCGGGAGCGGTAAATCCACCTTAGGCTTCGCGATAATGAGGATAGTCCCTCCTCCAGGGAGGATAGTGGGAGGCAGGATAATCCTCGAGGGTAGGGATATAATGGGGCTGAGAGAGGAGGAGATGAGGGAGATAAGGGGATCCAAGGTCTCCATGGTATTCCAGGATCCCTTCACTACGCTAGACCCTCTGAGGAGGGTGAACGATATAGTGGCTGAGGTCATGATAGAGCATGGAGTGGATGAGAGGGAAGCGAGGGAGAGAGCTATACATTTATTGAGGCGTGTAGGTATACCTGAGAAGTTAATTGACGCGTATCCCCACCAATTGAGCGGGGGGCAGAAGCAGAGAGTAGCTATAGCTGCAGCCATAGCGATGAACCCCTCCCTGCTCATAGCTGATGAGCCCACAACAGCACTGGATGTGATAGTTCAGAGGCAGATAATGGACCTCCTTGATGAGATAAGGAAGGAAATGAGCATGATCTTGATAACTCACGATATAGCTCTAGCTCTAGAGAGGGCAGACAGGATATGCGTGATGTACGCTGGTAAGGTGATGGAAGTAGCTGATAAAGGTATGATTATGAAGGAGGCTCTGCATCCATATACGAAGGGGCTCCTCTCCTCATTGCCAAGGCTCCTCTCGAGAGAATGGCCCTCATCAATCCCGGGGACGCCTCCGGATCTCAGGGAGCCACCTAAGGGATGCAGATTCCACCCTAGGTGCAGTAAGGCTATGGATATATGCAGAGAGCAGACTCCTGATCTCTTCAGCGTAGACGGACGCTTGGTCTCCTGCTGGTTATATGGGAGGTGATCTAATGCTCCTGAAATTAGAGGCCGTCAAGATGTACTTCTACTTAGGTACTCTCGGGAGGAGGAAGGTCGTCAGGGCTGTAGATGGAATAGATGCTGAAGTCGAGAGGGGGGAGGTGCTCGGTATAGTTGGCGAGAGCGGGAGCGGTAAGTCGACCCTCGGTAGAGTGGCTCTGAGGCTCTATAAACCGACTGAGGGCAGAGTGATATTCGATGGCACTGATATAACTGAGATGAGCGAGGGTGCCCTCAGGAGGATGAGGAGGAGGATGCAGTTAATCCCTCAGGATCCTTATGGGAGCTTCAATCCAGTTCAGAAGCTCGGTGACTCTCTTATCGAGCCCCTAGAGGTACACTTCGGGATATCGAGGGAGGAAGCTGGGGATAGGGTATCGAAGATGTTGGAGAGAGTCGGTCTCTCCCCTCCGGAGGAATTCATGGAGAGGAAGCCCTATCAGTTGAGCGGGGGCCAGCTCCAGAGAGTAGCTATAGCTAGGGCTATGTTGCTAGAGCCGGATTTCATAGTGGCTGATGAGCCCACTTCCAACCTGGATCTATCTATAAGAGCCTCCATACTCGAGCTGCTCATGGAGTTCAAGGAGAGGCTGGGGCAGGGCCTGATGTTCATAACTCACGATATAGTCCTGGCTAGCTTGATATCCAACAGGATAGCCGTCCTCTACCTAGGGAGGGTCATGGAGGAGGGGGCCACTGCTGATTTAGTCAGGGATCCGAAGAACCCATATACTAAGGCCCTACTATCCTCAATACCCCTCGAGAGGTCAGGGTTCGAGGAGATCACGCTGAAGGGGGATATAGCTGATCCATCAAACCCGCCTCCCGGATGCAAGCTGCACCCCAGGTGCCCGTACGCTATGCAGATGTGCAGCGAGAGGGAGCCACCTCTCATAGATCTGGACGGTAGGAAGGTCAGGTGCTGGCTCCAAAGCAGATAAATTAATATGGAGGGGATTCATGCGGGATGGAGTACGTAAAGGACATAGTATGGAAGCCAGGGATGGGCGTGAGGGAGTTAGTTGAATCCCTCGGCAGCATAGGATTCCAGGCCACTGAGCTCTATAAAGCGGCCGAGATATTCTTCAAGATGAAGAGGGAGGGAGCTAAAGTAATACTGACTTTCACATCTAACATGGGGACTTCGGGGCTCAGGGGACTCTTCGCTCAGTTAGTGAAGCTCGGGATAGTGGATGTGCTGATAACTAGTGTCGGAGCGATAGAGGAGGATGTGATGAAGGCCCTGGGGGAGAGGTTCTACATACATCGCTTCTCAGCTGATGACGTGGAGTTGCATGAGCTCGGTATGAATAGAGTCGGGAACATACTCATAAGTAACGATAGTTACGCTAGGTTCGAGGCATTCATCACGCGCTTCATAGATGAGCTAGAGGTGAGGAAGCTAACTGTCTCAGATTTCCTCAGGGAATTGGGGCTCAGGTTGAGCGATGAGAACTCCTTCCTCTATCAAGCAGCTAGGAGGGGAGTCCCTATCTTCTGCCCAGCTATAACTGATGGTGCCCTCGGCTTCCACTTATTCATGGCTAGGGAGAGGCACCCGGATTTCGAGCTAGATGTCATAGGGGACTTCGGGAAGATGGTATTGATGCTGAGTCAGGAGGACAGGAAGGGCGTGATAGCCCTCGGAGGGGGGGTATCTAAGCATCACGCGATACTCATGACTCTGTTGAGCGGAGGGGCTGATTACGCTATCTACATAACTACATCCACTCAGTTCTCAGGCAGTATGAGCGGCGCGACTACATCTGAGGCGAAGAGCTGGGGGAAGATAAAGGACGATTCTGACTCAGTCACCGTGATAGGGGATGCCACTATCCTATTCCCGCTGATCGCTTTCTACACTATAGAGAGGCTGAGGGAGGAGGGGCTCCTGAGGTGGTAACTTGGCCAGGTTCATACTGAGCAAGAGAGTAGCTCTCAGGCAGTACTCAATAGCGAGGAGTTACTGCGATGCCCTGGCTTACAGTTACAAGACTAACCCCCACGTATGGGAGGTGCTCAAGGAGACAGATTCCATGGTAGGAGTCAGTTCAATAGCCTCAATGGAGAGAGTGGAGGGGGGGAGGGCAGTTTACTACTTGCAGGGGGAGAGGGAGGATGAAATAAGTTACTTACTCGATAGAGGGGTGAGATGGTTCATAGTAGATAATGAACCGGAGCTCGGAAAATTCATAAAGGTAGTTGAGAGGAGGGGGGAGAAGGTAAATCTATTTATCAGAGTAAAGATGAGGGAGCACACGATATATACGGGGAAGCACTTCGTCTACGGGATAGACTGGAGGAAGGTCCCCAGGATAATAGAGGAGATCAGGTCAGATCAGATAGATCAACTGGGGATCCACTTCCACAGGAAGACTCAGAACGTGGGGGAGTGGAGCCTGAAGGAGGATGTATCTGAGGCCTTAGCTGATTCCCTCGAGCTCATAGATTGGATAAACATAGGCGGAGGCATCCCAGTGAAGTACGCGAATTCAAAGCCAGAGGTAGATAATATCTTAAGGGAAATAGGGGAGCTTAAGGAGTTCCTCAATTCTAGAGGGATAAAGCTCATGATGGAACCGGGGAGGTTCATAGCAGCACCTTCAGTAGCACTAGAAGCTGAGGTACTGAACGTATATGAGGGTAACGTAATCCTCGATTGCTCTATATTCAACGCTTACATGGACACTTACTTACTCAACATAAGGCTCCCGGTCCTAGGGGAGCTCGAGGGAGGCGGGTTCAGGTACTTGCTCAAGGGGAGGTCCCCCGACTCCCTGGATATATTCAGGTACTCGGTCTACTTGGATAGGGAGCTGAAGCCGGGGGATAAGGTGATATTCCTGAACGCGGGCGCCTACAACTTCCACACCGAGTTCAATGATATGCCGAAAATAAGGGTCGAGATAGTGGACGATTTCCCCTTCTCACTCCCTTAGTATGACTTGGCTCATGCAGTGAGGACCTCCATAACCTCCTGTCAGGGCTGAGAAGTCTAGGAGATCGGCTTTAACACCGTACTCCTTCAGCCTCTCCTCAAAGGACTCTCCTGCCTGCTTAACCCCTATTATCCTCTTCTCCTCGAGGAGGAGGAAGTTAGGAGCGAAGTTCCTCTGTTCCTCAACAGTTATCTTGAATATCTCGAACCCCTTCTCCTCTAGGTATTTCCTGAGGGTCATCTCCCCCTTCCTCTTATAGCTCACCCTCTCCTCAGCCACGGGTTCGAACACCTCAACTGAGGGCTCCCTCCCCTCTACCATCCTGTCCTCGGAGAGTAGAGCCAGCTTACTGCTGAGGAAGTTGAAGTAGGTATCGAGGTGCATCTCCTCCATACCAGGAGTCGGATCCCTGACTAGAGCTACTTCAACGTCCCCGTAGACCCCATTATCTAGCATCTGCTTCACCCCATCCTCATCGCTCAGGAGGCCCACGCCCTGAAGGACGAAATCGCCGGCCGGCATGAAGTCCCCTCCTTCAGCATGCCCCGGCTCCCTAACCCTATATATGGGCTCTATACCCATCTGCCTAAGGGCCAGCTCTACTATATCGTTCTCTATCTTCCTCACGTCTAGGGTGAAGTTCCCTATGACTACGCCCTCCTTAGTAGTCAGCATCCCGTCCCTCATGAAGTATAGGTTGTTCGCCGGATCCAAGCAGTAGCTAGAGAGGAACCTAGTGGTCGGATCCAGGGCCCTGGGGTTGTACCTTATTTTTATTATGGGCCTCAGTATTATTATATCGGCCAGCACCTCGGGGCTGAGTACATCTATCGTCCTCCTGAGGTTCGATAGCAGTTGCTCCCTATCCTCATCCGATATCCCATCGAAAGTATACTTCACACTATTAAGGGCGAATTCCCTCAATCTCCTGAGGTTACCCGGATCATCGCACTTATTGATGAGCATCTCCCTGACATCATATACCTTAGCTCCGAACTCCTCAAGTTTCCTCCTATAATTC
>JAJHQZ010000013.1 GCA_020833055.1 Candidatus Korarchaeum sp.
TCATATCGGCTGGAGTCCAAGGTGGATAATTTATCAGCTCAACCTTAACTTCCTCCACCTCCGGGATCGCTTGCTTAATGCTTTCCTCAACTATTCGAAGCAGAGTCATGGAGTAGGGGCAACCTGGAGCGGTCATGACCATCTTGATGTTGACTTTACCATCCTCCACTTTCATCTCTCTTATTAAGCCCAGATCCACTATGTTTATCGGGATCTCCGGATCAGTTATGAACTTGAGTACCCCTATAACCTTAGCTCTGATATCATCGGAGCTCATGATCACCACTGAGCTCAGGAGAGCTCTAGCCATATAAAGCTATCGTTAAGTGAACCTTTGTAGGGGCAATTCAGATAGAGTCGAAAATTAAACTATTGAGATGGGCGGAATTCTAAACTCTCCTCAGCATATATAGGACAGCTGAACCCACTGAGAACTCGATCAAAGCTATGATTGACCCCTCAGGACCGAAGGATCCTCCAGTGATTATAGGATCTCCCCTGAGTTCGGAGGAGAAGATGCTACTCCCAATTATCCCGCTAGTCGGGAAACCCCATAGATGCTCCAGGAATATGTTCCAGCAGAAATGGAAGGATATAGCTGGTAATAAGCCGAAGCTTACTCTGAGGAGGCATAGGAAGATGCCTGCTGAGAGTATCCCTATGAAAGGCATGAGGCCGAACCCCGGGTTCTGAGAATGTATGAGTGAGAAGATGATAGATGAGAATATGAATTGAGGCGGGGAGTACCTCAGTATATGACCTCTCTGACCTCCTCCCCGCCCTGAAGTGCGAGGGTTCCTGTTAGTGCGGGGAGGTTTGGGATTACATCCCCTCTTCCTGAGGGTTCAATCCCGGGCCGGGTCTCCGGCCCATTACCCCTATCCCTCTCGGGATTCGGGGTTATACGCAGCCCATTTATCATCGCCAATGGCTCAAAGAGTTTAATGCTCATCACCAAGACCAATTAAACAAAGAGAATTTATAAACTTTTATATTTCATCCCCACCTTAAAAGGCGAGGCTTTCAGCTGTAAACTGACTCCTCCCAGACAGCTATTGAGAGGTGCCAGGGGATTATCTCCTCCAACTCGATGTTAACGCCTGAGTACTTCACATCAGATATTAGGAGGAAGGGGAGCGTCATCGTGAAAGCTACAGCTGAAGATAGGGGGATCGCTCTATAGCCTATCTTAGGATCCTCCCCCCTGAGATAGAGGATTAAAAGGAGGGATGAAATTGAGATTAAGGCCCTGAAATAGGATGATGGTATTGAGAGCATGAAGATCGTCATTATTATCATGTAAATGTACGCGGCGGCTTCCACTTCACTTCTTCCTCTTCCCTCTCATCCTATATCCCAGATATATCACTATGGCGAGTGCCAAAGCTATTATCACTATCAAAATGGTCTGAACTCCTCCTTCAGCTCTCGTAGCAGGGGAAGTAACCGGAGTATAATTGCCCTGAGATCCCGCTCCAATTAACTTTATGACAGGCTCAAGCACTTCACCAGGCGGTCGAGCTCCGACGAAAACTCCAGCCACTGTCCAGTTCCTGTCAATTACTACAGTAGTGGGGACGCCAGAGACTCCGAAGCTATAAGCTGTATCCTCGCCCTCCAGGACGAGCTTCCAATTCGATGGGGGATTGACGGATTTGAAGAATTCTATGGCCTTGGGCTCATCACTACTTACCATCATGACGATTCCCACGACATCGCTCGACTCCAAGCCGTATTCCCTCCACGCTTTAGAGAGAGCTGGGAGCTCCTCCCTGCAGTGAGGGCACCATTCCGCGACGAACATGAGTACGACTATCTTCCCTCGAAGGGATGTCGTCGAGACGGCCTTACCATCGTAAGTGACTGCTCTAATCACCGGAGCTTTGCTCCCCTCTTTAGGGAGGGCTGAGGCAGCTATCGAGGGGATCAGCAGCATTATGATGAGGAGAGCGACATATCTCAAATCCTGATCACCTCCATCCTCTTCCCATCGTACACAGCGGCTGTCGGCGGGATGCCGTAATACCTACATGAGAAGATAGATATTAACATATGCTCCATTTCCTCTATCCCCGTGCTTCCCTTGAAGAGGAGCATGTAACCATCGGGATATGCCTCATGGGACCTAACTATAGCTTTAAGCTTATTCGCTCTCAAGAATTCCTCGACTGCAGCTCTACCGTAATATTTCACACCTCCTCCCCTGCTGTAATTCTCCCCGAACCTCTCCACGGATTCGGAAGGGTCGTTCCATAGTATCTGGAAGGCTACCTTATTTCTGGGGATGAGATCCTTCTTGGGCAACGCTGCTATCTGCTTGATGGATCTGAGGCCCTCAGCTATACCTCCGTGTAACGCTAGCACCCCATCGACTAACGCAGCGTAAGGTAGGTTCGAGAATACCTCGTTGTATCTCATGTAGACGTACTGCCATTCGGATCCGTACACATGATAGAGGGTCTCCATGAACCCGTAATTCATATTGACTACGGGAGATTCATGATTTCCCCTCAGAAGGGCCAAATTCCCGATTATGTAATTAGCGAGTAGGTAATTTATGTTCTCTATCTGCTTCGCCCCTCTATCCACGTAATCCCCCAGGAAGACCAAATTATAACCTTCCTTGAGGAATCTGAGGGCCGAGATAGAGGTATCTAGATCCCCATGAGTATCCCCTACGAAAACAGTCTTCCCCTTCAACTTTATCAGCTGCGGCTCCTTAGATAGCTTGAGCTCAGCGTAATCCAATAGGGACATGACTTCCTCATAACTCAGAATCTCCCCTCTCATCGCTCTCTCCAAGACATTGCGGATCTCAACTCCCTCCTCTTTCCTCCTCAACCTCCTCAGAAATCTCATCGGGATCACCGGTCTCATGGGGATAGAGTGAAGTGGATCCTCCTGTTGTTCTTCCCCTTGTTCTCCATCCCCAAGAATACTATCTCGCCTACCTCCCTCGTGTTCCTAACGTGGGGACCGCCATCCGCTTGGATATCTATCCCCTCTATCTCGACTATCCTGAGCTTATCGACATCGGGCGGTAGTGCTTTAGCTAACTTTATTATCCCAGGTATCTTCATAGCCTCCTCCCTACTTAAGTAATAGATCTTCACCTCCCTTCCCTCGGAGAGGAGCTTATTGGTCTCAGCTATCACTCCCTCTACTAACTCCCTGTCCGGCCTCTCTAAGTTCACATCAACCCTGCTCCTATCGTAACCTACATTATTTCCCGTGACTAATACTCCGTACTTCGAATTAAGCAAAGCTATTAATGCGTGAAGAGCTGTGTGCATCCTCATTACCCTGTACCTCTTATCCCAATCTAGGATACCCCTCACTACATCGCCAACAACTAGCCCAGGTCTCCCAACGATATGCCAGACAATTCCACTTTCCTTCCTGACATCGATGACCTCGAATTCCTCCTCCCCCCTTAGGAGCTTCCCCTTATCGCTGGGGAGACCCCCGCCCAGGGGATAGAAAGCCGTCCTATCGAGAGAGACCCTATCACCTTCCACAGCCCTCACGACAGCTTCGAACTCCTTTAAGTAACAATCATCCATGTAGAGGAGCTCCGTCTCCAAACGCACACCCATGAGCTCTCCATCATCCCTATTTTAATCTTCCTCAGGGGGTGAAGTTTATTAGAGAGGGGAGGAAGGAAGCGGGATGAGGCTCAGATACGCAATCATCCTATTGCTAATACTCATAGCTCAAGCTTCAGCTGAACAGACGTGGGATCTCTCGATATTGAGGGTCAATCTCTACCCTCCGAATGCCGAAGTCCAACAGGGGCAGCCTCTAATGGTGACTATATACGTGGGCAATAAAGAGGCATCTCAATTCTCAGGGACCGTATCAGTGAGCCTCTACGTCGATGGGTTCCTCAAATCGAGGGAGGATTGGTATATCGGTAACCTCTCGATGGGATCTATCCCAATACCCCCCGGTGGATACAGGACTGTAGTGACGAACCTAGATACATCGACTCTCACTATCGGTGTTCACGAGCTGAGAGTTGAGATAAGCCCAAAGGGATATCTAGATCCTAATAAGAATGATAACAGTTACTCCATCGATTTCGTTATCGTCCCCCTAGTCAGCCCATTCATAGAGGCTGATAGAGAGGTCCTCCAGGGTAAGGAGTTCGATATAGAGGTCCAGATACCCAACCCTAGGAGCGAACCCCTCGAGGACGTGAAGGTCAGGCTCTTCGTCAACGGGAGTGAGGTAGGGGCTAAGGAATCGTACGTACCCCCCAGGATGATATCGGCAGTCAAGTTCACATATAAACCGCTGAACGTCGGGACAATCCTCTTGGACGCTCTCATCACTAGAGGAGATCAACCCATGGGGAGGGCTTCCCTGAGCGTTACTGTGAAGCCTTCATGCGATCTCTCAATAGAGAGAGTTCAATTGAGCGAGAGGATATTCACTGGAGAGCCCGTCTCCGGGAAGTTGATATTGAGGAATTCGGGATTATCAGCCTCTAGGGCGAACCTCACCTTCTCAGTAGATGGGGAGGCTGTGGAGAGCAAGTCGATAGATTTCATAAGTCCGAATGAGAGTCTGGAGCTCGAGTTCAATCTGAACGTTGCTCTAGAGGTAGGAAGTCATACTTTAACATTCGATCTCATCCCTATGGATGCCACTGATCTGAATCCCTCCGATAATGAGTACTCCTTCAGCTTCAAGGTGATACCAGTCCCCGTGTCGCTCTCAGCCCGTTCATCGGGCAGCGATGTATACGTTAACTTGACTAACTTAGCTGACTTACTCACTAATGTAGAGGTATCCATATTGAGGGATGGGAGCGAGGTAATGAAGTTCAATGTGACTTTAGAAGCCGGATCTAGTAGATTGATCCCTATAAGGGGGCTGGATCCCGGGAATTACACTATAGCTGTTTACAGTCATGGAAGCATGATATCATCGACTGAAGTGAGCGTAGAGGGGGGATTGAGACCTGAAAGATATCCCTTCTGGTTACTAGCCGTAGTCCCAATAGTAGCTGCTCTAACTTATTACTTGATCACTAGGAGGAAGAGGAGGGCCTGGCCCTCCTCATGAAACTTTCATCCACTTACGGACTCCGATCACCCTTTAAGTCCCTGAAGTGAGTTAATCGTGATGAGGAAGCTGACCTTAGCCCTGCTGATCCTACTGATCCCCTCAGTGGTTATAGAAGCCCAAGATAAAACCGGAGGTCTATTCTCCGAGATCGAGGATTATATAAAAGGCCTCACTGAAGTCGCGGTAGAGTTCTTAGGGGTCCTCAGATCGTCAGCTCTGATGATAGCTAGAGCTCTATCCGGGACACTGATAGCTATAGGCCTCGTTCTCTGGGGCACTGATATATTCGGCTACAAGGGGAAGAGATTGATAATAGCTGGCGTGATATTGTTCTTCCTAGTCGAGCTCTTCTGAGGACTCAGACCGCTCAACTTAAATAGATCCGGGGGCTCTCAGACTGCAGAAATATATTTAAGGGAGAGGGAGGACTTATTGATGTATGAAGAAGGTGGGATTCGTCCAAACGAACCCTGAGTTCGGTGCTTTAGAGGATAACTTGAAGAGAGCTCTAGATCTAGCTTCTAATGTCGAATCAGATCTTCTAGTATTCCCAGAGCTCTTCAATACTGGATACCTATTCCTCTCTAGGGAGGAAGCCCTTAAGCTCTCTGAGGGATTGGATGGCCCGACCATAAGGAAGCTCAGCTATTTCGCATCTGAGCATTCAACAGCTATAGTAGCTGGCTTCCCCGAGAGAGATGGAGAGAAAGTGTACAATTCAGCAGTAGCTATAGATATCGATGGAGATGTGAAGGGCGTCTACAGGAAGACCCATCTCTTCTACGAGGAGAAGCTGATATTCGATCCCGGGGACACGGGGTTCAGGGTCTTCGATCTAGCCGGTATGAGAGTTGGGATAATGATATGCTTCGACTGGATCTTCCCGGAGTCAGCTAGATCACTCGCACTATCCGGAGCTCAAGTCATCGCGCATCCATCTTGCTTAGTGATGCCATACGCCCCCAAAGCAGATCCAGTCAGGGCCCTGGAGAATAGGGTCTTCATCATACTCTCGGATAGGAGCGGGGTAGAGGAGAGGGGAGGTAAGAAGTTGAGGTATCAGGGGATGAGCTTAATCTCCGACCCTAAGATGAACATATTGGCTCAAGCACCAGAGGAAGGGGAGCACGTGGGCATAGCGGAGATAGATCCTAAATTAGCGGAGGATAAGAAGGTAAATGAGCTCAACGATATATTCCTGGATAGGAGGCCTGAGTTCTATGGCAAGATATGCTAGAGTCATCCCTTTGATATTACTCCTCATCACCATCTACCTAATACAAGCTGATTCCCTATCCATTTACGCATCAGTAGATTGCTATATAACGAATTGGGATCAGGGGAAGAGCTTCCACTCAGAGGTCCTTAGGGTATCTAGGGAGAAATCCGGCAACGATTACTTGGAGGCCAGAGCCATAATAGGTTTCGATCTAACTAGCTTGACAGCAATACCTAGGGGATCGAAGGTATCCGAAGCAAACCTCATCCTAAAGCTAGTGAACGGATCTAAAGCTAAGGTGGAGGTCTGGGAGCTAGCTAGGGAACCTGATATATTCAAAGTGAGCTGGGTAAAAGCTGGTGATGAGGACTGGATCACTCCAGGGGGAGATCTCCTGAGGAAAGTCGGCGAGGCTGAAGTCAGCGCAGGAGAGATGAGGATAGACCTGAGGGATTACATTCAAGCTGTCGTGAATGGCGAGCTGAATTCAACGGGTTGGTTCCTGTTGAAGATAGCGGACGAGGGTTACTTCTACTTCTACTCCGAGCTATCGACGAATAAACCCAGGATTGAGATTAGCTATACGAAGGCCTCTCTAGACATAAGCTTGGATTCCAATGAAATCAAGCTCTCCCAAGGAAGCTCCGCTCTCCTTAAAGTTCAAGTGAGCGGATACCTCGGATCCCCTGTCTCAATAGAGTTAGAAGCCCCCAGCTTCCTCAAATACACTATATCCCCGAGTCGAGGGTACCCGACTTTCGTCTCCACTCTCAACTTATCGATACCTGAAGACGCCCCTGGAGGCTCATATACATTGATAATATCGGCAGTCGGTCCTATTAGGAAGAACGTCACGTTGAAACTCACTGTCATCGAAAAGAAGGGCTACATAATATCCCTTCCGAGTTCTATCGATCTAATAAGCGGGTTCAGGAAGGACTTGATTATCAAGGCAACGCCCACTGGGAACTTCAGCGGGGAGATCGCTGCTTCTATACTGGAAGCCCCTGATTGGCTCAGCGTCTCAATAAACCCGAGTAAGGGAAAGCTGCCTTTCAACTTCACATTAACACTGAAGCCCCTCCCCGATGTTGAGGCCTCTGGGAGGCTGAGGATAATATTCAGAGGTCAAGTGAGTAAACAATATGAGGTAGAAGTGAGGACTAGATTGAGGAGAGTCGCTATTTACAGTAACGATATAGATTGGAAATTATCTAAGGAACTCATAATATCTTACTCAAATTCAACAGGGGTCCCCGTCCACAGGATAAATGATACATCCCTATTCTCGAATTACGATCTGATCATAGTTCTGGGAGGCCATAAGGCCCCGACTGATAAGTGGATGCCCAAGAACGTGGCATCCAGCTTCATGAACGATAGCGAGAAGGCCTCCCTCGAGAGGGGGAAGGATTCGATATTAGTGAGGAAGCAGGGCTCTACCATCATAGTGATAATTGCTGGTAAGACGAGGCAGAGCACAGCGGCTCTGATCTCATCCGACAAAGATGGGGATGGCTTCCCACTAATAGCAGAAATTCTCAGCGAGGATCCCATTGAAGTAGCTGGATCGGGCTAGTTTTGATAACTAATCGATTTTTTAAATGATTATCTCAGCATATACTATGCCACTTAAGTTGCCCAAGCCCGGACTGAGGAATATAGATGGTCATCTACTCTATCTGGAGCATGCTGGACCTCACATGGCCACGCTTCAAATCGTGAATAATGTATTATCATCCGAAATGACTTCAGCAGGCCAGCTGGTTGAGACAGTTGATTTAGAGCTCTTCGGGAAATCGCTCTTCATAGAGCACATAATAATGATCACTCTCTACGACGAGTACATCTATCACGAGACCTTGGTCCATCCGACTTTACTCTCGCTAGAGAATCCGGAGAAAGTACTGATAATAGGGGGAGGGGACGGAGGAGCCCTCAGGGAAGTGCTGAAGCATCCAGTAGGGGAAGTGACGATGGTAGAGCTGGATGAGTCAGTGATAGAGACAGTTAGGAAGCACATACCAGAGGTCCCCGGGAGCTCCTTCGAAGACCCCAGGCTTAAGTTGATAATAGGGGACGGTAGGAAGTACGTCGAGAGTTGTGAGGAGAAATATGATGCAGTAATATTGGATGTGACGGATCCATATGGTCAAGCCGTTAGGCTTTACACGAAGGAATTCTACTCAATGGTCAGGAAGCTCATGAGGGATGGGGGGCTCATGGTCACCCACAGCGAGGGGGTCCACGTGAATAGAGTGACCTTCCAGAGGATATACAGGGCGATCAGGGAGACTTTCAAGAAACATGCGGTCGCTAAAGCCTATGTCCCATCCTTCAACGATGAGTGGTCGTTCTCATTCGGCTCAGATTATTTAGTGCCTCCTGAACTCGATAGGGAGAAATTGGAGAGGAGGTTCAACGAGAGACTGAAGGGGAAGACAAGATTCTACCTACCTGAGATACATTACGCGCTCTTCAGTCTACCGGCATATCTCAAGGCAGCTCTAGAGGAGGAAGTCCCCCCCAGCACTGACGATAATCCAGCTGAGATATATGAGGAGAGCTAAAATCTGTACAAGAACTCATAGGAGCCCTTTATATCTATTATTTCGAGCCACTTCTTTATCTTCCTCCTTATCTCCTTGAAATCCCTCGAATTGAGTTCCTTAAGGAACTTCTCCAGGGCCTCCTCGAAGTAAGGGTTCTGTGTTATTAGCTCTTGGCTCAGGGCCTCGCTCTGATTCAGAGTAGCTGCGGATACCCTGAGGAACCAGGAGATCGTTTTAGTGCTCGCTGATCTCAGGAGATAGGAATCATCATCGGATGAGGAGAGGAATGAGTTAGTGATCAGATGGATCAAGCCCAGCCAGGCCATCGCTCTATCGTGATCCTCTAAGCTCATCGGTATCAACTCGAAGGGGAAGAGGGATGAGAGGTAGGAGATCTCGTCCTCTATACTCGTGACCTCTATCACAGCGGCCCTCCCATTCCTAATATCACCTATCCCCGGGCCGAAGAGGGGATGGAATGAGATCCCCTTGATCCCAATACTCGGGAGCTTCCTCATGCTCCCTATAACGGGGCTCTTAACAGAGCTTATCTCCATCACGACGCTCCCCTTCCTCATCTTACCGCTCAGCTCCTCCACCAAGCCCGGGACCTTCGATATAGGGACGCATAATAACGCTGATTCGAATTCTCTCAGATCGGAAAGATCGCTCAATGGTTTGATCCTCTCATCAGCTATCTCCTCAACCTTCCTGCGATCTAGGTCGTATATAGCTACTTGATGCTCCTCACTCAAGTACCTCGAGAAGAGCTTACCCATCTCCCCGGCTCCTATTATCAGGATCTCCAAGATAAGAGGGCCTCCTTCAACAATCTCAATCCACCCTCAGCTCCCTCGCTCGCGAATGTGATCCTTATCCATTCCTTAAACGGCCCGAACCCGGACCCGGGGGCGAGAGCTATTCCCCTCTCCTCGAGGACACGCATTGAGAATTCCATAGAATCGAATCCATCTATCTCAACTTTAGGGAATATATAGAGACCTCCCTCAGGCTCCCTGTAGCTTATAGGAGCATCTGAGAGCTCTCTAACTGCTCTATCCAAGTAAGACCTCAGCAAGCCCCTGACCTCACTCACCCAGCTCTCCCCCCTCTCTAAGACTGAAGCGGATGCATCCTGTATGAACTCAGGGACGTTGCTTATAGTCAGGCTCAAGTACTTAGAGAGTTTCGATAATATCTCCTCCTTCGCGTGTATATATCCTATCCTGAATCCAGTCATCCCGAAAGCCTTGGAGAGTGTGTTCACGCTTATAGTCATATCGTAGACCTTCGCTGGGGATACCCTATCGACGAAAGATATCTCAGAGTATGCATCATCGCTTATAAGTATAGAATCATTCTCATTCAAATAATCTGAGAGTTCCTCAAGCTCCTTCCTGCTCCAAACTCTCCCATCCGGGTTGTTCGGTGAGCAGACTATGAAAGCCCTTATCCCCTTGATCTTCTGCAGTTCATCGAGGGAGCTTATCTCGATGAACTCCAAGCCTAAGTTAGAGGACATCCCCTTGTAAGCGGGCCAAGCTGGTATCATCACACCTACCCTATCCCCCGGTCTCAGTAGAGAGGCTAGGATGGAGTATATCGCGAACTTAGATCCTGGAGTCACTATTATATTCTCAGGTCCGCTCTCTATCTTATCCCTCCTCTTTATCCATTCGCTAGCTGCTCTTCTGAATTCATCTGAGCCGAATGATGTTCCATATCTAGTCTTCCCCTCCCTTATCGATTTCATCATCTCATCTAGGAGGAAGGGAGGGAAGGACCAGGGCGGCTCGCCGACTTCTAGGTGATATATCTTGACCCCTCTCTTCTCCAATTGTTTGGCTCTCCTGAAGACCTCTAGGTGAGGCCCAGCATCTCCCCCCTCCGGTATCTGAGCCCTTATGGAAGCTGATATGAGGAAGTTGAATAACCTCCTGCAATTCCAATCGTCTATCCCTCTCTCGCTGCACCTCTCCTTCACAACTCTCCATAAGCTTTCCTCGACATCCGGATCCCTTATCTGGATCCCGATCTCCCTCTTGAGCCTCCCTATCTCTTCAACTAACTTCAGCCTCTCAGAATAGAGATCCACCAATCTGAGGGTCACTTCCTTGATCCTCCCCCTGAGTTCCTCCATCAGATAGCCCCCCTCATGCTCCTCATTATGTGATCAGCTATCGTGAACGCGAGCATACTCTCGACCACTACTACAGCCCTAGGGACTACGCATGGATCATGCCTGCCTTTAACCTTTATCTCCACATTCCTCAGCAGTTCCAAGTCCACGGTTTCCTGAGGCTTAGCTATCGATGGAGTCGGTTTGAAAGCTACCCTCAAGATTATCGGCTCCCCCGTCGTGATGCCCCCTATCGCTCCACCGTGATCGTTCTTCTTATACCTTATCTTACCATCTATCACCCTGATGGGGTCGTTGTGTTCAGATCCCCTCATCCTAGCTGCTCTGAAGCCGGATCCGAACTCCACCCCCTTGACAGCCGGTATCGAGAACATAGCCTTAGCTATATCCCCCTCTATCGTGTCGAAAATAGGCTCCCCTAGACCCGGAGGTACGTTCAAAGCTATAGCTTCGACGATACCGCCTACGCTATCCCCTTCCCTCCTCGCTCTCTCTATAGCTGCCGCCATCCTCAAGTAGCTCTCCTCGTTAGGAGCCCTCACTGGGTTCATATATCTATACCTCCTCGCATCATCTAAAGTGAAGCCCTCGGCTCTCTCACCCCCTATCTCGAGGGAGTATGCTATCACCTCTATCCCAAGCTTCTCAAGGATCTTCATAGCTACAGCTCCAGCCATGCACATCGATATTGTCACTCTGCCTGAGAAACGGCCCCCTCCCCTGAAATCGTTGTAACCGGAGTACTTCAATCTAGCGACGTAATCAGCGTGCCCGGGCCTCGGAAACCTGTTGATCTCCTCGTAGTATGATGAATCGATATCCTCGTTCCTGACTATCATGGAGATAGGCGCTCCGGTAGTGAAGCCATTGAAGACGCCGCTGAGTATCTCAACCCTATCTCTCTCAGCTCTCTGACTCACTAGCTCTGATTGACCCGGTCTCCTGAGGTCCAGTATCCTCTGAACATCCTCCTCGCTTAAAGGAAGCCCTGCAGGAACTCCTTCAATCACAGCCCCTACTACGGGACCGTGGCTCTCACCGAAGGATATTAGCCTGAGCTCTCTCCCGAAGATATCCCCTCCCATGGGCTCACCTTAAGGTCTGAAGGGCCTTATCCTCAGGAAATCCACCTCAGAGCTCCCGAGATAAAGAGACACTCTGGCGCCGACTGTAGGAGATACTGTGAAGAATTTCACTGAGTATATCGCGGTACCATTGGGATCTATGGGCTCTACAGCGATAGAATCATTCAACTTGACCTCAAATCGGTATTCGAATGGATCCAGTCTCCTCAGGTTGGCATCGACTCCTCCGGTCTCGACACCGAATGGGTAGAGCTGGGAATCCAACCTCAAGTTATCAGCACGCTTCTCGCCCAAGTTCCTCAGTTTTATGATCAGGGAGATCGAGTAGCCGGAGCTAGTCTTCCTAGATACCGTCAAGTAGTCATAGATGAGTGGGATCGGGGAATTTCTCTCACTCACTAAGAATATCGGGAAATCCCTGTAGGGCCATCCGATAATCTCAGCTAGTTGAAGGAGGTTCGGGAGTTCCCCAGGCTTGAAGAAGCCAGTGGTCTCGACGTAAAAGTAGCTCTTATTATCGAATTCGATCTCCAACGCTACCGGCCATTCTTTATCTCTGATCTTCTCGTATAGATCCATCAGATCGACTAGAGCAACATAGATATCACCAACTCTTCTGATATCAGCCCTCACCCTCGGGAGCTTGACCCATTCCTGCGGTAGCGAGACCGCCACTGCTGCGTGACTGGGCATTATCAGTAATATGGAATCGAAGCCCTCATGCCTCAAAAGGGATGAGAGGAGTATTGATAGGTCCTCACAATCACCATTCCCCCTCTCCAAGGTCTCCAATGGGTAGCTGGGGTAATCTCCAGTGGGTGAGTACTCATTAGCTTGAGAGTACTTCAAGCTCTGGACGAAGGAAGCTATGAACCAGACTCTATTATATCCCCTTATCCCCTCCCTCTCAGCTATGGAATCGAGCTTCTCAGCTAGATCCCTGAGTATTTGATCGTCATGAGGTGTTGTGAGCATGAGATACCATGTGAAGAGAGGAGAACCTGCTTTGAACTCAACTAACTTCATCCTAGGTTTTACCCTGAAGAAATCGACTAGATCCTTAGGTATCTCTATAGATATCGAGTAATTCTTCCCCACTTTAGGAGGGAACTCCCAGCTGTGAGAGATCTTCTCACTCCTACCCTTGAATTTTATCATAGAAGCCTCCTCTCGGAAGAGGAAATCCAATATTCCACTATCTATCAGGGCCTTCGTCCCCTTAAATGTCTCATTTCTCGTGCTCCCAGCTATACTGATCACGATCCCCCTTTTAGTTGTTATGCTGAATGTCCAGAAGCCCCTTGAATTGAGGAGCGCGATTTTATCGTCGTAAGATAGATATCTGCTAGCTATAGCCCCCACTCTATCAGCCCTCGGCCCTCCGAGGATGAAGTAATAATCGTATCCTTCCTTAAGCTCATCAGATATTTCTACCTCTATACCCCTGCTCCTGAGCCAGCTTAAGATCATTTTTGCGGATGCGAGATCGTTCTCATTAGATACTATGAGGACTCTCTTGTTCGCGGCATCTATTAACGCTACTTGCAACGTTAAGGAGAATAGGAGCGATAAACAAGTGACTTTAAGGAGTGGGCTCATACAGTAAAAGTAGGGGGCTTCGAATAAAAAAGGATTATGTGGGGGTTTTAAGGACCGTAACTCCTTAGAACATCCTCCTCAGGTGGAGGTGAGGATATTAAGCCCTTCTCCATTAAGAATCTCGCTGACTCCCTAGCGTTCCTTATTATATTGACAGCCCTCTCATAGAGCTCCTCCCTGCTGAGTATTCTCCTAGCGACTCCCTGCTTAATCGATTGTTCAGCTGCAGCCACAGCTTCGATGGGATAGACCTCCCAGTCTTCCATAGTCGGGAGTATGTAATCCTCACGCAATCCTTTCTCCTCCGCGAACTTAGCTAGAGCATCTCCAGCGGCTATGCACATCTCATCTGTCACTGTCTTAGCTCTGACATCTAATACTCCCCTGAAGATAGCTGGGAAGGCGAGACTGTTGTTCACTTGGTTGGGGAAATCGCTCCTCCCAGTCGCTACTATCTTCGCTCCCGCCTCCTTAGCTTCCCAAGGCCATATCTCCGGTATCGGGTTTGCGCACGCGAAGACTATAGGATCTTTGTTCATCAACTTTATCCATTCCTGCTTTATAACTCCTGGCCCTGGTTTGCTAGCCCCTACTACAGCATCAGCTCCCTTGAAAGCTTCCTCTATCGTCTTATTGTTCTCTTTGTTAGTCTTCATCGCTAGATCGTACTTCCACCTATCCTCCTTCTCCATGGTCTCCATATCGGGCCTGTCCCTGTAGAGGACGCCCGCTGTATCTATCAGCACGATGTTCCCAGGGGGCACTCCGGCAGTTATGAGGACGATAGCCGTCCTTATGTTAGCGGCGCCAGCTCCATAAAGGACTATCTTAGAATCCTTCATGTTCTTCCCGACGAGCTTAAAGGCATTGACTAGTCCGGCATAAACTACAGTAGCAGTTCCCTGCTGATCATCATGCCATACCGGTATCTGGAGCCTCTTCCTCGCTTCCTCCAGGACGTAATAGCACTTCGGCTTCTCTATATCCTCGAGATTCACCCCTCCAAAGTTAGGCTCTATCCACTCCAAGAGTTTTATCATATCATCGGGATCGCGAGCTCTAACTACGAGGGGGAAGGCATCGACCCCGCCGAGGTATTTGAAGAGGAGGGCCTTCCCCTCCATGACAGGCAAGCCTGCCTCAGGCCCTATATCACCGAGCCCTAAGACCCTAGTCCCATCGCTCACTACTGCTACGTAATTCCACCTGTTAGTGAGGAAGAAAGACTTATCTGGATCGGCTTTTATCTCCTTGCAAGCCGCTGCAACTCCAGGAGTGTACCAGATAGAGAAGTCATCTAAGGTCCTTATAGCACATTTCGGCATCACCTGGACCTTCCCCTCATAAAACTGATGATAGGGTACGGCCAGTTTGGACGGTCTCTCAGCTTTCTTCAGGAGCTCCTCAACAGTGGGCTTACGCTCGGCCATAATGATCGCCATACTTTTAACCATTATGAAAGTTAAATAGTTTACTGTGGGGATGAGCTGGCTAAGCTACAACAAATCTACGAAAAAATAGTGAGTTTTTCATAAGAATTCATGATAGATGTCCCCTTAAATGACTTTTTTATTATAGAATAGCGGGGAATTCGGCGAAAAGTTCAAGAAAATTATCTTATAGATATGCTAATTGCGGTAGTATCTTAGATTTCATTGTCCTCACTTAAATTTTATTTCCTTATATCAGCTAATAATCAAAAATATAATATCAGATTAATCGCAAATTTAATTAATAATTTTTATATTTACTCTTTTCAAGAAGCATTTAATTATATCTGTAGTAAATAAATTTTTAACTTTACTACCCCTCAACACTCTCGGAAAGCTGCTCATAGTATAGGCGATCAGATCGGCGAGATTTACGTAGAGAGATCTCATCTGATCCTAAGGTACTCTGGTACTTCCCATGAAACTACATCGGATCCTTTCTCTGAATAGATCCTATAAAAATTCCTCTTAAGATAGTTAGTCACTTGAGGATCGCTTATCTCATGCTCTTAGCTGATATTAGAGCTTTTGAAACGTTATGAAACGATCTCAGCAGTTCGACATATATATGGACTGGTGGTAGTATCATCGATGCCTATGAGGGTGGACGTGGTCATGATCGCGAATGCCATGATATATAACTTAGGGGTCGCCCTGCTGACCCTAGGCGTAGACGGGGGTGCTTATGTAATACTAGCTTCCGTCAACCTGGCCACGCTCTACCTGATATCCCATCTCTCCAAGCTAGCTAGGTTCACTTCGAGGCCCTAAAGACCCCTCTTTTCTCCTTAAGGATGAGGAGAGGGCTATGATCGCGAGCAATTGGCCTATTATCGTGTAATAGATTCCCAAGCCAATCATCTTACTCTGGATTAGGTAACCGAAGATCGGAGCGCTTATGAGATTTCCCACCCCGTATACAGCGTTGAAGATCCCATAAGCGCTTCCCCTCTGATTTTCAGGAACTAGAGTGCTGATAGCAGCCCTATATATGGATTCCTGCATCCCCAGGATTATCCCGAATGTTATCGCTGCTAATACTATATTGGACCCTCCTCCGAGGAGGGTTAAGCATGATGGGGCTATAGAGAGTGCGAATGGAATGTAAAGGAAGGCCCTCCCATATCTATCAAACATGAAACCCGCAGTTAGTGCTGATGCTGTGTCAACTAACTGTATCAGCATATAGAGGAGCGCAGCAATCCCCGGATTAAAGGTTAAGCTAGAGGAGAGGACTATTAGTGAGACATGAATTAATGAAATAGTATTCAGGAAGACAGCGATGTTATACATCCAAAAACTCCTCTCGTATTTCAGGGAGAGCTTACCCCCGCCTCCCCCTGATGGGGATGCCCAAGAGTATCTCCTATAGACGTAGAGGGTCGAGGTAATGAGGAAGAGGTAGGGTATCAAGGAGCTCAGGAAAGCTAGGGAGTAATTGTTAGAGTATAAGAGGATGAGCCCCATTATCAAGGGCCCAGCTACTGCCCCTATCTGATCTAGGGCTTCATGGATACCGAAAGCCCTCCCAGGTCCCATCCCCCTCGAGACGAATGAGATGAGGGAGTCCCTAGCTGGGGTCCTTATCCCCTTAGCTATCCTCTCGATAAGTATCAGTATTACCGCTATCTCGAGGGAATTTGAGAGCCCCAGGAGGGGTATCGATACTATGAGAGCATATCCTAGGATATAGAAGGTCCAATAGGATTTGCTCAGATCTACTAGGAACCCGCTTATGAACCTGAATGAGATCCCTATGAACTCAGTCACTCCTGAGATCAAACCGACTAAGAAAGCTGAGGCCCCCAGATAAGCTAGATAAGATGGTATTATGCCTCTAGCCCCCTCGTAGATAACATCCCCGAGGAAACTGACCACACCGAATAAGATTATCGCTTTATAAACTTCTTTATTGCTCAACGGACCACCTCTTTCGCAGTAATTTAAAAAGTATAAAAAGGTTAGCCGAGCAAGTAGAGGGAGTAGAGGAGTACCGCGGATCCCATGACTATTGAGACGTTGTTGACGAGCTTGAGGAGGACGTGGAGGCTGGGTCCCGCAGTATCCTTGAGGGGATCTCCTACAGTATCCCCTATGACCGAAGCCTTGTGCTCATCAGTCCCCTTCCTACCGCTCCTCTCTATGTACTTCTTCGCGTTGTCCCAAGCGGCCCCTCCCGTATTCATGAGGAACGCTAACATGATACCCGCAGCAGTCACGCCTATCTGGAAGCCCCCTAGGGCTACGGGTCCGAGTAGGAAGCCTACCGCTATCGGGGCAATTAAAGATACTAAGCTAGGGACTATCATCTCCTTCTGGGCAGCTCTAGTACTTATATCAACGCATTTAGCGTAATCTGGTTCATTCTCTCCCTCTAAAATCCCAGGAATTTCCCTGAATTGCCTTCTGACTTCCTTTATCATCTCCCAAGCCGTCCTCCCCACGGCCCTTACGGCCCTGCTGGAGAAGAAGAACGGGAGTATAGCTCCTGAGATGAGCCCTATCAGAGTGACGGGTCGCATTAAGTTGAAGTTCTCCACTCTGACTACATCCACATATGCTTGGAAGAGGAGGAGCGATGCCATCGCAGCGCTTCCCATAGCGAATCCCTTAGCTAGGGACTTAGTCGTATTTCCAGCAGCATCCAGGACATCTTTTACTTCACTACCAACTTCCTCCTCTATCCCCGACATCTCTATTATGCCGCTCGCATTATCAGCTATCGGGCCGTAGCCGTCCATGGCTAGTATTATTCCAGTTAGTGAGAGCATCCCTATAGTGGCTGCTACTGTCCCATAGATTCCTGAGAAATGCGGAGGAATGCCATTAATCTGCCCATATATCCCTCCCAAGTAGTAGGAAGCTCCTAGAGCTGCTAAGACCGATATGACTGGGATAGCCGGGGCCTCCATACCAACTGAGAGGCCAGATAGTATCGTGGTCGCGGGACCGGTTTCAGTGGACCTGACTATATCGAGGACGGGCCCGTGTACCTCAGTGTAGTACTCTATAGCCAGCTCTATTATGAGAGCAGCCGCCATTCCTAGGAGAGATGCTAGATAGAGGTATTCATGGCCTGGGCCGAACCAGGATGTTACGAAGTAAAACAGGGCTGCTGTAGTTATCACAGATGCTATTAAAGCCCTTCTCATAGCGGAGATCGGCATCTCCCCTTCTCTCGGTTTGACGAAGAGGGAGCCGACTAGAGTCCCTATTATACCTGTAGCTCTAGCGACTAACGGGAAGAAGATGAAGTACAAGTTCTTAGTCAGTAGGTAGAGAGCTGCCCCTATTATCATAGACCCTATGTTCTCAGCTGATATAGATTCGAATAAATCGGCCCCTCTACCCGCGCAATCCCCGACGTTATCGCCAACATTATCCGCTATGACAGCTGGATTCCTGGGATCGTCCTCAGGTATTCCAGCTTCGACCTTCCCAACAAGATCAGCCCCGACATCGGCTGCCTTAGTGTAGATACCGCCACCCAATTGTGCGAAGAGGGCCGCCAAGCTGGCGCCGAATCCGAATCCCATGACTAAAGTAGGGATATTCTCGACTCCTCTCCACCCGTTGAGCCACCAGTAGAGGAAGAACATACCAGCTACTCCAGCTAAACTCATTGAAACTACCATGAGCCCTAAGACGAGACCACCTAAGTAAGCCACGACGAGGGGTTTCTCCTTGCTTTCCCTCGCTGCCTGAGCTACTCTCACATTAGTTATCGTAGCAGCATCCATAGATACGTAACCAGCGAGTAGAGAAGCCACAGTGCCGAGCATGAATGAGGCTGAAACGTAAGGTATTCCGCCGTGCTGGATAACATCTAATATGTAGACGAAGGCAGCTATGACTATCATAACTAGAAGTATAACTTTATACTGCCTATGAAGATAAGCTTTTGATCCTTTCCTTATAGCTTGGCTTATTTTAATCATTTTTTCATTTCCTGGGTTCATCCTAGCTATTAAGTACCTCAACAATAGGGCTATCAGGATGCCTGAGGTCGCTGATGCTAGTATCACCAGTTCCCAGAGCACTTCGACCCCTCGGCCGCAAGTTCCTCGGATAATTAAAAAGTTTACCATTCAGCTGAGGATGTACGCTCAAAATAGTAAAAATATTTTCCATAAAATTTTAGAGCAACAGCCCCTATATAACATAAGATTTTAATATTCACTCACCTCTTGACTTCTGGATTTATATATTTTATCTCACGATCCTCCATTTCGTTCCTCTCGGAGTATCTTGGACGTCTATCCCCAGCTCCCTCATCCTCCCCCTTATCTCATCGGCTAGATCGTATTCCTTCCTCCTCCTCAGGTTCTCCCTCACGTAAAGTATGAGGGATATCAGAGCATGAAGCATTGAGGTATTTGGACCTCCCTCAATTCTGAGACCTAATAGATCCAGGAGCTCCGAGAATATCGAGATTACTTCATTCTTCCCGGCCTCACTAATCCTACCCATCCTCTCCGAGAAGGAATTCACATCCCTAACTAACTCATAGAGCTCTCCCAAGGCCTCAGCAGTATTCACGTCGTCCAACATCCTCCTATAGAAGGAATCCCTCCTCTCCCTAACTTTACTCAAGAACTCCCTCTCCTCATCCCCTCCCTCACCTATCTCCAGTTCCTTCAAGTTCTCTAAGCAGTTGACTATCCTCTCATAACTGCTCCTCGCTTGCTCTAAGTACTCCCATCTGAAGTCTATCGGTGACCTGTAGTGCCTCGAGAGGAGGAATATCCTGAGTGTATTCGCATCATACTCTCGGAGAGCTTCCCTTATAGTCACGAAATTACCTAGAGATTTGGACATCTTCTCTCCCTCGACTGTAAGGAGGCCCGTGTGGATCCAGTACTTAACGAAAGGTTTCTCTCCAGTTAAGCTCTCAGCTTGCGCTATCTCTGCCTCATGATGCGGGAAAGCGAGCTCTATCGCCCCACCATGTATATCGTACTGCTTCCCGAAGTGCTTTATGGATATAGCTGTGTCCTCTATATGCCAGCCGGGCCTCCCGTAACCCCAAGGCGATTCCCAGCCGAACTCCTCCCTAGGTCTGTTCCTCCAGAGGGCGAAGTCCCCTGGATTCCTCTTAGTTGGATCCGGCTCTATCCTATGGACCCTCAGTTCCTCGGGCTTCTGACCTGAGAGCTTACCATAGTCCGGGAAAGTCGTTATATCGAAGTAAACTCCGCTCTCAGTTACGTAAGCTTTACCTAATTTTATTAGGGCTTCTATTTGCTCGAATATCTCCTTGAGGTAATCGGAGGCTCTAGCGTATAAGTTTACGCTCGTTATATTCAATGCCCTCATGTCCTCATAGTAGTAGCTCTCGAACTCCCTAGCTAACTCTATAGGGTCTCTGCCCTCCTCAGCAGCTCTATTGACTATCTTATCGTCCACATCCGTTATATTCTGGAGGTAGAAGAGGGAATAACCCAGCTTCCTAAGGAATCTAGCTAGCGTATCGTAGAAGACATAAGTTCTCGCATGGCCTAAGTGCGAGTAATCGTATACAGTAGGCCCGCAGACGAACATGAAAACCCTCCTTCCAACGAGGGGTTCGAAGAGTTCAAGCCTCCTCGTGAGAGTATTGAAGACTACGAGATCAGCAAAGACGATCACCCATAGCGAGCACCCGAGCTAAGGAACTGCACCACTTATAAAGTTTTCCTGTAGGGGGAGTGTGTGAGGTACCCGGAGCTGCGTGAGAGTATCTTGATATCCGCAGCCTTCTTCTCAGTTACAGCTATAATCCTCCTTCTAACTGGAGCTATAAGCTTAGAAGTTCCTTCTTCTGAGGAGAAGAAAGTGGGAGTGATAAAGCTACCGGATCCAGTGCTCAAGGGCTCTGTCTCAGTTGAGGAAGCGATAAGCAAGAGGAGGTCGATAAGGGAATATAGAGATGAGCCCCTGAGATTAGAGGAGCTAGGACAATTGCTATGGGCTGCGCAGGGGATAACATCTCCAAAGGGGTTCAGAGCCGCTCCGAGCGCTGGAGCCACTTATCCCCTCGAGATCTACGTCTCTGTGAAGGAGAGAGGTGTGATCGGGCTGCCTGCTGGTATCTATCACTACGATCCTTTCGATCACTCCTTAACTCTTATTAAGGAAGGGGATCACTCCCTAGAAATTTACAGAGCATCCCTGAACCAGGAGTGGGTCAAGGAAGCTCCTATCTGCATAATAATAGCGGCAGATTTCAGCAGGACTACCTCTCGCTACGGTGCTAGGGGGGAGAGATACGTTTACATGGAGGCCGGTCATGTGGGCCAGAACATATACTTACAGGCCACGGCCTTGGACTTGGGTACTGTAGCTGTGGGAGCCTTCTACGATGATCAACTGAGATCGATAATAGGTTGCGAGGAGGCTCCTATATACATATTCCCGGTGGGGAGGAAGTGATGCTGATCCTAGATCATCATTCCCTGGGCTACATCTCCCTCTGGTATGGGGCAGCTACGCTAATGACGGGGATAATATTACTGATCAACAGGAGGCCCATCTCAAAATATATGAAGTACATTAGGCTCATCCACTTACTGTTGGGGGCTACTACAGGTATGCTCGGTCTCCTCACTTATCTAGCTGCTATTTAGGGCTTAGGCGGTGGATAGCTGCTCGTATCCTCATAGAACCATAATAAGGTCTCGCCGTCCGAGAGGAGGTACTTATCAGCAGCCACTGGCCCGAGCACCCAGCCCATAGATCTATCCCAGTACCACCATATCCAATATTTGGACCCCTCGTTCCTCACGCCGTTTATCGAGTTGACGAAGCAACCCATCCCCGGGTACTCAGTGTAGTTGACGGATGCGACTCTCCTAGTGGCTTCTAAGAGAGTAGCCCCCTTCCTCAGGACAGTTGAGTTGTGCCATTCAGTCCTATTATCATATCTTATCCCTATGTTCACCCTTATCTCTCCTCCCTGCCCTCTCATCACTTCATTCAAGTAGAGGGATGTGGCCAAGACTCCCCAGATGAAGAACAGCACGATCAATGCCTTGAGGGCCCTCTCGCTCATACGCATCATGGATAGATTATCCATCCATAATGCTTATAAAGTTTACGTTCACCTCATGATGGCTTGATGGTGCTGAGCGAACTTAGATCGGCATTTGAGAGGCTCCCAGGTCCTTTACCGAATTATAACTTACTTCACGCGATCCTACTCATATTAGCTCTAGAGGAAGGTCCCTGCGGTAGGAAGAAGTTATCATCTATTATCTCTCTCGGTGAGGGGAGTGCTAGGAGCCTCATAAGTAAGCTGAGGGATCTTAAATGGATAGATTGCGGGAGGGAGGGATGCTTCCTCACACCTCTCGGTAGGGAGAAGATTGAAGAGCTGAGGAAATGCCTTCTGGGACCTATGAAGATCAGCTTGGTGGAACTATTCAGAGGGGATGTCTACTTGACTTTAGTGAAGTGCGTGAATTACCTCGATATCCTAGATCTCAGGGACGAGGCCGTCAGGTTCGGGGGGAAGGGGGCTCTGATATTCGCGGTGAGGGGGAAGAGGGTGATATTCCCGGAGACCGGGGAAGATCTATCGATATACGCTCCCAATGATAGCAAGCTACTTGAAAGTTTGGGGGCCTCAGACGGTGATCTAATAATAATTGGGCTCTCTGAGGACCCACAGATCTCTAAACTCTCCTCCTTGGGTGCATCTTTACTCGCGATACAGGGCCCGAGGAAATAATTTAAAGCAATCATTATAACTGGCTGGGTGCGAAATTGAGCTGGTCTGTCCTCGAGGCATTGAGGAAGGACCCCGAGATCCTCAGGGAGAACCTAAGGAGGAGGTTCCTCCCCCTCGATATCGTAGATAGAGCGGTAGAGTTGGATAGGAAGTGGAGGGAAGCTGTGACTGAGCTGAATTCCCTCAGGGAGAGGAGGAATGAGATAAACAGGTCCATACCCAGAGCAGATCCTAGGGAGAGGGAGGAGCTGATAAGGAAGGCTAAGGAGATAGGTGAGGAGATAGAGAGGCTAGAGGGTATAGTTGAGAAGTTGTCTCAGGAGAGGGACTCTATTTTAATGTCGATGCCTGCTTTAATAGATGATAGCGTCCCAATAGGACCTAATGAAGATTATAATGAGCCTATAAGGTTCTGGGGTAAGCCCAAAGTACCTAGGAGCAAGCTGGATTCCTTCATGGAGCAAACTAGGGGTTTCAACGTAGAATATGAGCTGATAGATTGGGAGCCGCTAGGTCACGCTGATGAACTCGAATTCATGCTGAAGCAAGTTGATACAGCTAAAGCAGGTCAATTAGCAGGTAGCAGGTTCTTCTACTTATTCAAGGATATAGTATGGCTAGAACAAGCATTGATCCTTTTCGCTCTGGATAAAATAAGCAGGAAGGGGTTCATACCGGTCATACCTCCATATATGATGAGGAGGGATTATTACCTCGGCGTAGTTGACCTGAACACGTTCGAGGACAGTATATACAAGGTAGAGGGGGAGGATCTCTACCTCATAGCCACATCGGAGCATCCATTAGTGGCGATGCATGCTGGCGATACCTTCACAGAGGATGAGCTCCCGAGACTCTACGTGGGCTTGAGCCCTTGCTTCAGGAAGGAGGCCGGTACTCACGGTAAGGACACTAAGGGGATATTCAGAGTCCACCAATTCACTAAAGTAGAGCAGATAGTCTTCTCGAAGCCTGAAGAAAGCAAGTACTGGCACGAGAGATTGATAGAGAACGCTGAGGAGATTTACAGGGAGCTGGAGATACCCTATAGAGTAGTGAATATAGCATCTGGTGATTTGGGAGCCAGTGCTGCGAAGAAATACGATTTGGAGGGATGGTTCCCAGCTCAGGGTAAGTACAGGGAGTTGGTGAGCTGCAGTAATTGCGTAGATTGGCAGAGCTACAGGCTCAGGATAAAGTTGGATAGGAAGGGCAGGAGGGAGTTCGTCCACACGCTGAACAGTACGGCATTAGCTACTACTAGGACTATAAGCGCTATAGTGGAGAATCACCAGAGGGAGGATGGGAGCGTGAGGATACCCAAGGCCCTCAGGAAATATCTTGAGATATTCGAGCAAGCTCCTAAGGAGGAGATAGTTCCGATAGAAAAAATATTGAAGGAGTGATCAGAAGAATATCTTCCCAGGGTTCATTATGCCGTTCGGATCCAATAATTGCTTTATCATCTTCACAATCTCGACGTAACCCTCTCCCCTCACTGCCTTTATCTCCTCCAAGAATAGTTCCTTCTTAGCAAGCCCTATCCCGTGCTCTCCGCTTATGGCTCCTCCCAGCTTTATAGCGAGCTGTCCAGTCTTCACGAAGAGCTCCCTTGCTTTCCTCAATTGTTCCTCATCCCTAGGATCGAAGCATATATTCGGATGGAGGTTCCCATCACCAGCGTGACCGAATACAGGCATCTTCAACCCGTATTCCTTCCTCATCCCATCGAGCTCCCTCAAGGCTTCCATGAGTTTGGATATCGGCACTGTTATGTCCTCGAGCAGCACCCCTGGGTAAGCTCTAGTGACAGCGGCGTAAGCTCCCTGCCTAGCTAAGTACAGCTGCTCCATCTCCTCAGGGTCATCACTAGCTCTCGTCCTCCCACCGCAATCCTTCATAACGCTCTCAACTTCTCTAGCTATCCTCCAAACGCTCTCCCTAGGCCCATCCACGTCAGCCATCACCATGCCCTCAGCTACCTCTACGTTATAACCCAGCGATTCGTTTACTATCTCGATGGTCTCCCTGTCTAAGAGCTCCAATATCATTGGGACGTAACCTCTCCTCCTTATCTGGGAGATAGCCTTACCAGCGTCCTCTATCCTATCGAAGACGCCCAGAACCCTGACTACCTTCTCCGGGAGTGGATAGATCTTGAGCCAAGCTCTTGTTATGACACCCAGAGTCCCCTCCGAGCCTATGAAGAGGGACATTAGATCGGGGCCCCACCTCCACTTGTAAACGGGCTCCCCTATCTTGACTTTCTTGCCCCCCGGGAGTATCACTTCCATCGCTAGGACCCAGTTCTTCATGACGCCGAACTTAGCTCCTCTCAGACCGCCCGCGTTCTCAGCTAATGAGCCTCCTATAGTCGCTATCCTCGAGCTGGCTGGATCTGGCGGGAAGAAGAAACCGTAGCTCCTGCAGGCCTTATCCACCTCCAGCACAGTAGCTCCGGCTTCGGCCATCACATAACCGTCATCTATATTAACCTCTATCTTATTCATCGGCGTGAGATCCAGCACGATAGCTCCTGGGACCGCTGGGACGGAGCCGCCGCTGAGAGATGTACCGCTCCCCCTGGGGACTACGGGCACCCTCTCCCTGTTCGCTAGCTCCAAGACGGCCCTGACATCTTCCTCACTACTCGCTCTAACTACAGCAGCTGGGGGTTGTTTGAACTCTGTATATGCGCCTACGCTATATGAATATAGTTCCTCGGGTTCAGTGAATATCTTCTCCTTCCCTATCCTCTTGCCCAACTCCGAGAGCACTCTTGCGTAGCTCATAATCCCACCTTAAGGGATCGTCCCCGAGTATATAGCGTAAGCTCTCCCGTAAACTATGAGCTCCTGGACGTGGAGGCCCGCTGGACACTCCTGAGAGCATCTACCGCAGAGGACGCATGTATAGAGCCTATCCAAGACTTCCTTAGGCCTTACAGGATCTCCGCTCACTAAAGAGTTTATTAAAGTGACCCTTCCCCTGGAAGATCTGCTCTCAAGCCTATTCATCGCTTTCGAAGTTGGGCACTCCACGTTGCAGAAGCCGCACTTCTTGCACCTATCTGTCTCCATCTTGAGGACTCTCGATAAATCCTCCAAGCTCAAACTATCGAAATGAGGGCTCTTGGGGAAGACCCTGTACCTCTTAAAATTCTTCACTTCTCCCTCAACCCTCTCGGATCCCCTAGCCATGGCCTCAGCTATCAAGGAGGCGAGGTCCTCCACTTCAACTCTTTGACCGATGAAATCGAACCCGGTCCTCAGCATCAGGATGCAAGCAGGGCATGAAGTCAGGACTAAGTCAGCTCCAGTCTTCTTGAGCTCCATAACTCTATCCAGGGCCACCTTCCTGGCTACAGGGGGTTGAGTGAGCTCTAATCCCCCATCCCCACTGCATCCCGTGAATATACCTCTCCTCTCAGGTTCAACGAGCTCAACTCCCTCTATCCTGGACAGGATGAACCTGACCTCATCCACGACGCCCAGAGTCCTAGCTAAGTAGCAGGGGTCGTGATATGTCACCCTCACCTTCCTGCCGAGATCGAACTTGAGGCCGAGCTCAGCCATTCTCTCAGCTACTACCTCGACGAAGTGGTAGCACTCTAAATCCCATCCAGGGACGAACTCGGGGTAGTAGAGCCTGAAAGCCGTAGCTACAATGGGATCGAGCGTTATGATCTTCTTAACTCCCAGTTCCTTCAATCTCCTGTGAACCCAGTTAGCGTGCTCCTGGAACTCCCTCAGGAGGCCGTATGTGTGCAAAGCCACACCAGAAGGCGGTTCATCCTCGAAGAGGAATCCTATCTCAACCCCCAATCCCCTTAAAACTTTAACAGCATCTTGCAGAGCCCCCTCATACCTTCTGTTTATCCCTCCCCATAAACCCCTCATCCCCACGGTGTAGATACCTAATTTCCTCATTATAGGCCCTACCTTGGCTAGATGATTTATGTTCATCAGCCCTTCAACTCTCCTCAAGATCCTGAAAGCTCCCTCAGAGTATCCCATCACGGGATACATCTCGCCAGCGTAGAACACAGTTCCATTGACGGGTCCCCTCTCGAGCAATCCCTCGGCCCACTTCACCCTCTCATCAGTTCCTATCCCCAGGACGTCTCCGAATTCCTTCGTATTCCTCGCAGCGAAGCTCACTACTTCGGGGACGATAGATCCCATGATCCCCTGACATAGTAGGTTGAAAAAATATTAAATTTTGGTTCTTTTCAAGTACTGGGATCCGCTGAGGCCCCTGAAACTGTATACACAAAAGATAGGCCGTTTCTCTGGAGAGTTCGAGGTACTCTCGGATGAGCTAGTAATCGCTTCAATTATTAAAGGGGGACGGACGAATCCTTTAAAAGCGAGATTCATCAATTCAAGGAGCTCATAATCCCTCAATGAGATCTCGCTGAAAAATATGCTAGCGGATCTTCGGATAGATGCCCGCTTAAGCATCATCTCAAGATTTCCTCTATTTCTCTCATCAAACGCTCCGCCATAGCTACGATCTCCTCCGCTTCCTTCCCGAAGATATCTGCTCTGTGATCAGCTTTCTTCCTCTGATCGAAAAGGAAGAGGTAATTTGATTTGATCTCTTCGGCTTTTTCCCTCCCAACTCTCCTCTCAATCTCCCTGAATAATGCGTTAGCTATCTTATCATCCCTCCT